>CBDURF010000101.1:0-12924 GCA_965369705.1 uncultured bacterium | reverse complement strand
CGCCAGCCTTTCTTCAACCCGCTCGATAACTGCGGCGCTATTGGACCCGAAGAGTTTGATCACCTGGCCGGCCACGACTTCGCCGGGTCCGTTTCGGGACTGCAGGCCCCGCCGAACGGCCCCGCCGATCTTGATTTCCGCGAGGTCGCCCAGGTGGATGGGGCGGCCGTTTTCGGTCCGCAATACGATGTGCCGCAGGTCGTCCATGTTGCGGGCCAGACCGATCGACCGGACGACGAATTCCTCGGAGTTTTTTTCGATGAACTGGGCGCCCACATTCAGGTTGTTGGCCTTGACCCGTTCGATGACCTCGCCCAGGGTCACCCCGTAACGCAGCAATTGCTCGGGGTGCACCTCCACCTGGAACTGTTTTTCGAACCCGCCGATGCCCAGGACTTCGGTAACGCCAGGCACCGTCTGCAGATTGAATTTGATCAACCAGTCCTGGATCGAGCGCAACTCTTCGAGGGAATACCGGCCCGTGGTGTCTTCCAGGTAGTAGAAAAGCACCAACCCCATACCCGTGGCAATCGGCCCCATCTGCGGATCGCCGAAACCCGCGGGGATCTGTTCCCTGGCTTCCTGCAATCTTTCCCCCACCAGCTGGCGGGCGAAGTAGATGTCCAGCCCGTCTGCGAAGTATATGTTCACCACCGACAGGCCGAAGTTGGAGACAGATCTGACCTTTTCCACGCCGGGCAGACCGGTCATGGCCGCTTCAACGGGATAGGTCACGTATTTCTCGATTTCCTCGGGGGCCAGCCCACTGGTCACGGTGAACACCTGGACCAGGTTGGGCGAAACGTCCGGAAAAGCGTCCACCGGCAATTTCGTGTAGGAGTAATACCCGGCGCCCATCAGGATCAAGGCAGCCACCACGATCATCAGGCGGTTGCGCAGGCCGAATTCGATGATTTTATCCAACATGACATCCACCTCCTAGTGGGCGTGGCCATCGCCAAGGGAGTCCTTGCTCAATTCGGCCTTCAGGGTGAAGCCGCCGACGGTCACATAACGGTCACCGGGTTCCAGTCCCGACACGATTTCCATCTGCATTTTACTCTTGCGCCCGATGGTGACCGGCCGGGGTTCGAAACCCTCGGGGGTTTCGACGAAAACCACGTCCCGACCTTCCATGGTGTGCACCGCGGAGAAGGGAACCACCACCTCGGCTGCGATTTCGTGGGTCTTGATATCCGCCATGACAAACATGCCCGGTCGCCAGTGGCCGTCCGGGTTCTCGATGACCACTCTGGCTGTAGCCGTCCTGGTATGCTCATCGACCACCGGAGTGACATAGCTGACTATCCCGGAGATCCCCCTGTCCTTGGCTCTGGCTTGAACCGTAGCTTCTCCACCCACCTTGATCAGGTCCAGATCCCGCTGGTAGACGGTGATGTCGATCCAGACGGTGCTCAGATCGGCCACCAGGAAACCACCCTTTTCCCGGGACACCGGTTCCCCCAGGGTCATATGCTTTTCGATGATGGTTCCGGCGATGAAGGTTGTCATTTCGTAGGGCGCCAGGCTCTCGTCTCCTTCGACGATCGCCAGGACCTGCCCCTCGTGTACGGCATCCCCCACATTGGCCCTGACCTCGGTCACGATGCCGCTGTACCGGGGAACGATGTGCGCCAAACGGTTGTCGTTGACCTTGACCTCGCCCGGCAAGCTGCGCATCAGCACGATTTCACCGGGTCCGGCCACGGCCACCTGGATGTTGAATTCCTGCATTTCGGACGGGCTGAGGCGGACAAGATCCTTTTCCTGCTCCTGGTCATGCTCCCCCGTGTGGCCTTCTTCAGCCAACACCGGCCGGGCAGGTCCGATCAGGGCCCACAGGACCAGAGCAAGAACGGAAACGGCAAGTTTTTGGCTGGATTTATCATTCAAGCGAATCATGTCAGTCCTTCTTCAATGGATGGAGTTGGTTCGGGGGGGATTCACCGAGAATCCGGGCGATTTCCACGGCAGCCGACTGGTAGCGGGCCAGGGCCGCAAAGTGACGACTGTTCATTTCGAACCAGGTTCTGCGGACGGCTATGACATCGGTCAGGTTGAACAGCCCTTTCCCGTAGGCGTCATTGGTCTGGGTCATCGCCTGTTCCGCCGCGGGGAGTATTTCATCCCGGATGGATTCCACCTGCCCGAAAGCCGTGGTCATCCGTTCGTGCTGCCTGGCCAGTTCTCCGCGCAGCGCCACCACCTGTGCCTGGCGCAGGGCGTCCAACTGTTCCAGGCCGTATCGCCCGGCCCGGATGCCGTCCTGGTTCCTGTTGCGCAAGGGCAAGGGAATGGCAATGGCGGCCACCGCGGCGTTGTCGCCGCTGTTACCGTAGTGCCGGATGCCGGCCGACGCGGTCAAGTCGATCTTCCCCTGGGATTCGGCCACGGCCAGTTCGGCGCGCCGCCTGCCGGCTTCCACCTCCACCCGCTTCAAACGGGGGCTGTGGTCCAATTGTCGCACCAATTCGTCCCAGACCGGAACCGGCCGGACGGATTCCAGTGAACCCGAGGCGGTCCCGAAAGTGGGCACGGTCGTGTTCCACAGCGTGGACAACTGGACCTTTTTTGCCGTCAGGGCCTGCCGGGCGGATTCCAGATCCAGGCGGGCCGAGAAAACGACCACCTGGGCCCGGGTGATTTCCACCGGCGAGGTTGATCCCTGTTTCACCCGCCGCCGGACGAATTCCAGATCCTGCTCGGCCAGGCGGATCAATTCCTCGGTCAGGGTGACCTCCTGCTGGGCCGTGAGGATTTCAATGAACGACCGGGTCACCTGGGCCTCAAGGTCGATGGTCTGCAGGCGGGCTTCCAGCCGGACCACTTCGACGTTCCAGCCGGCGGCTTCCTGTCGTTTGGATCGTTTTCCACCCAACTGGAAAGTCTGGGCGAGAAAAAGCGTGAATTCAGCCGACGAGAATCCGTTGTATTCACCCGAACCCGCGAAGTTTTCGATTTCCAGCCCCAACTCGGGGTTCAGTCCCCGGCCGGCTTGTCGCGCCCGGGCCTGGGCTTCATTTTCGGCAGCCGTGAATCCCCTCAAACCCGGGTTGAATCGAAGGGCCAGATCGATGGCGGTCTCGAGGGTCAGTTTCTTCCCCTCCAGATCTGGCGGAGTATCCGGTTCCTGGGCCAAAACTCCCGCAGCTGACACACCCAGCCCCATGATCAGCAAGGCCAGGAATCCACCAAGCCAGCTCAGGCTTGGACCTGTCCGGTTCTTTTTCATCAGATTACCTCGATAGAAACACATGGATGAGTAGATCGGTCCAAGAGCGCGGGGCGCCATGGGGACAGACCTGTCTCCCGACTAGATCAAAAATTTGGAGAAGAGGGGGTAATCAGCAGAGAAGAGGCAGGGACCATCCTAAAACGACAATTTTCGGCAAATCACTTGTCGGATCAGCAAACAATTCCGGTTGCGCCTCGAAAAGAGCCACGAAATCATCAACCAAGGCCGGAGGATTCAACTGTTCAACCAGGTCGGTCGAATATCCCCACTCGCTGTTACGGCCGGTCGAGCGGAAGGCCAGAACCTGGTGGGGATCAGCGGAACCTTGAAGTTCGTGGGGGCATTCGGTGATTTCTTCACAGGGACAGGAATGCATCAATACACCGACTCCGCAAAGCAGGGGAGCCACAAGAAGGGTCCAGAAACCCACCACGACGATGCCGTTTTTAATATTCATTCTGATCAAAGTAATCGTTTTCTTTCAGTTGGCAAAGGAGTCCCTGATTCTCTCGCTGTAAATGCTTGGGCGGCAAAAAAATTCCCACCCAAAAAAACCAATTTTGTTCTGTACAAAAAAAGACATCATGGTCCAGTATTCAGCTGCTCGGGAGAAATGGAGAACACCACCCTGGAAGGAGAACACGATGAACCGCCCCTTGATGTGTTGTGTCCTGACGGCCCTACTGCTGGCCCTGGCCCTGCCGGTGATCGGTGGCGAGGATCAGGAGGCCGAATCCCTTGGTGATGCCATCAGCAAGGGTACGCCCCTGTTTTCTCTCCGCTATCGCTTCGAGGAAGTGGACCAGGACGGTGTCGACAAGAACGCCCACGCTTCGACGCTTCGGACCACCGTCGGCTACCGGTCCCTGGCCTACAAGGGAGTCAACTTTCTGGTCGAGGCCCAGAACGTGACGGTCGTCGGCGACGACGCTTACCGCAATGGCGGTTTCGAACACCTGAGCAACGGCGTGACCGACCGGCCCGTGGTGGCCGATCCCGCACAGACGGTGTTCAACCAGGCCTACTTCCAGTGGAAGAATTCCGCCAACAAGGCGCAGGTGGGGCGCGAGGAGATCATCATCGGCGACTCCCGCTTTGTCGGCAACGTCGGCTGGCGGCAGAACCACCAGTCCTTCGACGCGTTCACCTTCACCAATTCCTCCCTGGACTTCGCCGATCTGTCCTACCGCTACCTGAACCGGGTCAACCGGATCAACGGTTCAATACACGACATGGCCAGCCATCTGATCAACGCCGACCTGAAGTTTGACAAGCTGGGCAAGCTGGCCCTTTACGGCTATCTGCTGGACTACACGCGGTCGGAAAACTACGGGAAATCGACGGCGACCTGGGGCGCCGAATTCAAGGGCAAGATCAAGTCGAGCGAGGACTTTACGGTTCTTTACGAACTCGAGTACGCCACGCAGGCCGACCATGGCGACAATCCCAACTCCGTCGATGCACAATATTTCTTCCTGATGGTGGGCGCGGCCTTGAAGCCGGTGACCGTCAAAGTCGGCTACGAGGTTCTCGGCGGGGACGCCGAGGAAGACATGGCGAAGAACCAGGGGAAGTTCAGCACGCCGCTGGCCACCCTGCACAAGTTCAACGGCTGGGCGGACAAGTTCCTGGGGACCCCCGGCGCGGGGCTTGAGGACCTCTTCTTCCAGTTGAGCGGCAAGCTCGGACCCGTAAAGGGGCTTGCCGCCTACCATATCTTCAAGGCCAACGACGGCGGCGCTGATTTCGGCAAGGAGTTCGACATCCAGTTCACATACACCGCGTCTTGGAAACAGTCCTTCGGGCTCAAGGGGGCGTTATACAGCACCGATGCTCCCGAAGCCCTGCCAGGGCAGGCCCACTCGGTCGACACGAACAAAATTTGGGTCTTCACTTCGTACAAGATCTGACCCGACTTCCTTCCGCGGGCCCGCCGATACACGCGGGCCCGCACCGGTTTTTCCGGGTCAAGGGTGCGGCGACCTCCCAATGCGGATATCTTTTACCCATCTTGACGATTCAAGCGGGTGGGTGGTACCATCCTCTTGTCATTTAGCGCTTTATACCGGGGGACCCAAGGCGGATTCTGGATGATCGGCCGCACAATATCTCACTATGAGATTATCGAGCAGATCGGCGACGGGGGCATGGGCACGGTCTACAAGGCCCTGGACACCAAGCTCAAGGTCCACCGAGCGCTGAAGTTCATCCATCCCCATCTGGTAACCGATGAAGTTTTCAAGCATCGCTTCATCCTGGAAGCCCAGGCGGCTTCATCCCTCGACCATCCGAATATCTGCGGCATCCACCAGGTCGATGAGACTTCGACCGGCCGACCCTTCATCTGCATGACCTACTATGACGGGGTGACCCTGTCCGAACGCATGAAAGAGGCGCCCCTGCCCGCGCTCGAGGTATTCCAGATCGGCTTTTCGATTGCCCAGGGACTGATGTGCGCCCACCAGAACGGCATCATCCACCGCGACATCAAGCCCAGCAACATCCTGATCACCGATGACGGTTACCTCAAGATCCTCGATTTCGGTCTGGCGAAACTGGCGGGGGTGGCGGGGGTAACCAAGACGGGCGTCACCCTGGGCACCGTCCGCTACATGTCGCCCGAACAGGGCTCGGGGAAGGAGACGGACCACCGAACGGATATCTGGTCGCTCGGTCTGATCATGTATGAACTGACCACCGGCACCTACCCGTTCAAGGGGGATTTCGATCCGGCCGTCATCTATTCCATCCTCAACACCGAACCGCCGCCGGCCCACGAGGTCAATCCGGACATCCCGGAATCCCATTCGCGGGTGATCGCCCGCTGCCTGGAGAAGGACCCCGACCAGCGTTACCAGTCGATCGCCGAATTGATCACCGATATGGGCGGCACCGCGCGCGCGGAGGGTTGGGACAGCTCCTTCGGGGACCTGGTCCTGCCCGTCTCGAAATCCGGCTACGGTTCCGCCCGCCCACAACGGCCTTTCCTGCGGCGTACCCTGCTGGCGGTCACTTTGCTCGTCGCCGTCGCCGCGGCGATGTTTTGGTGGACGTCGCGTCCGCCGGCCCTGTACACGACCGACCTGCGGCTGGCGGTGATGCCGCTGAAGAACAAGGCCCATCCTGCCCAGGACATCCTCACGGACGGGATGTCCGATGTGGTCTGCCAGGTGCTCGACCAGGTTTCCCGGCAATACGATTCCATGTGGGTGGTGCCAAGCCGCCTGGTGCGTTACGCCAACCTCGCCGAAGACGGCCAGGCCCGCAGTGCGTTCGGGGTCAATCGCATCGTCACCGGGGGGTTGCAGCGTTTCGAGGGCGGTCAGGTCCTGCTGCTCGTGCTCCGTGATGCGGACACCCTCAAGCAGATCCGGACGGTTCGGGTTCCGTTCGACCCTCGGTCGTCCACGCTGTCCGATTCCCTACCCGGAGCCGTCATCCGGCTGGTCGACCTGGACCAGGACCGGGCGGCGGATTTGCCGCCGTTCCTGCCGGCCTCCGGTCTGGCCGCGAACCATTACCTGCAGGGGATGGGCGTCCTGCAGACCAAGGATTATACGGGAGCGATGACGTCCCTTGTCCAGGCCACCTCCGCCGCCCCCGATTTCGGCATGGGGTGGAGCGCCCTCGGGTGGGCCCAGTGGCTGGAATACGCCCGCACCGGCGAGGAGGAACTGTTCGGCAAGGCGGTTCACAGCCTCGAACAGGCCGTGGCCCTGGCGCCCGGGATGTGGTGGCCCCTGTTCCATCTGGGCGAGGTCCACCGGAAGACTGGTAGTGCCGAAGAGGCGCTGGCCGCCTACCAGGCCGCGAACAAGCTCGATCCCGGCAATCCCCTGGTTTGCCGGGGGCTGTCCCGTGTCTACCGCAGCGAGCGCCGCTTCTCCGAAGCGGAGGCCATCCTGGCGACTGCAATCGAACGCCGTCCGGACTATTTCGAAGCCCAGCGTCTGCTGGCCCTGTACTATTACCGGACGGAGGAGGAGGAGGGCGCGTTCGCCCAGCTCGACAAGACCCTCGCCCTTGCTCCCGGCGACGCATACGCCTTGAATACGAAAGGTGCGATATTCGACAACCGCGGAGAATACACCAGGGCGCGAGAGCAGTTTGAGCAGGCCTTTGCTTTGGCCCCGAACTGTGAAACGTGTTCGAACATCGGTTTGATGCTCTTCCATGAGAAGGAGTACCGGGAATCCGCGAGCTATTACGAACTGTCGCTGGAATATTGCGAAAAGGATGATCCCCTGGTCTGGGCCAACTGGGCCAAAGCGCTGTACTGGACAAAGGGCGGGCGACCGGAATCGATTGCCAAATTCCAGACCGCCATCGATCTGACCTGGGAAGACTGGTACCGTTCGCCCGGAGATCCCCTGGTGATGGGGGACTTGATCGATTTTCACGCCATGATCGGCGACGAGGAGACTACGCGCCGCCTGATCGCGACCGGCGATTCTCTGGCTACCGACAACCCCAAACTCCTGTACGCGATAGGCAACGCCTACGAACTCATCGGCGACCGAAACGCAGCCCTGCGTTACCTGGCCAACGCCGTTCGGCACGGGATTCCCGTCGCGCGGATCCACGATACGCCCGAACTGGCCGATCTGGTCGCCGATCCACGCTTTGTTCGGATGATATCCGCCGAATCCGGGACAATAGAAGCCAAGGCGGACAGTGCGCGATGACCGGCCCCGGGGAGGGCCAAAAGGAGGAAAACATGAAGTCCATCCGATTTTCGCTGTCTCTTTTGCTGCTGCTGGCGGTATTGCTGGTGGTTGGGGGTTGCAGCAAGCATTACGTCGACGTGTACATCAACGAACGATGTGCCCTGGTCGCCATTGACAACGATACGGCCATCGATCCCTTGGTGGTGTTCCCGGGTGACTATGTCATTTTCAACAACCTCAGGGATGAACCGGTCGAATTGAATCTCCCCATCGGGATGTTCGAAGAGGACAACGTGACGATCTCTGCCGGCAAGCGGGTGATCCTAAAGGTCATCGAGACAGGACACAGGGAAGAATCCATGAACATTGTGTGTGACGACGGCAGCGGTACGCCCAAGGTTGTTGTCGGCGACGATCCTTGATGACCCGATGACAAGGTCCATTTGGTGGGCGGGCGTGGCTGATCGCCCGCCCTCATCACGTCGGTCCCGACCAGCCGGACGGACTACCCATTGGCCTAACGGGCTGGGGAAGAGGCGTCCCCGTTGAATCGGGATTCCAGATCGCTCCGGTCAGTCGGTATTCACGCCGGAAGGAGTGCCCTGCCCGGGAAGAGCCTTCAGCGGTGATTTGCCATTTGTAGACACCCGGAAGCACTGCTTCGATCGAGGTTTCAAAATAACCGTTTCCCCGGTTACCGAGGTGAAGGGTCCGCATTCTTCCCGAGGGGTCGGTCACCTGGGCGGTCACGGAGGATCTCCAGGGCAGTGGTCGGCCGCGGTCGGTCAGTTTCACGTAAAGGAACTGGGTGGATCCAGGCGCGTAGCCTGATTGTGACACCCGACACTTCATTTTGAGGTTGGACTGGGCATGGGCCCGGAACGTGAAGGGCGTTCCGTGCGTTTCGACCCGGCCTGTGTCCACTCCCCTATTCCGCAGGTCCTTGACCCAACCGGAAAATTCCTCCCGGGATACCGATACCTCCACCTGCCAGATACCGTTCCCGGTGAAACCCGATCTGCGATGAGCGGCAGGTCCCGGGAAATGGAAACGGACCAGGCGTTCGGTTTCCATTACGTTGATCATGCCGGGATCAAGGGGTCGGAAGGACGGGTCGAGGACCTTGAACGTAAGAGGGGCTCCGGGGGAGCGCATGAGAATGACTTCGACCTGCTTGTCCGCTTCGCTGAGTGTGATGGGGAAGCGTTGGACCGCGCCCGGGCGGATGCGCTGGGTGGGATCGGTGGGCACGCCGGGACCGCATATTTCCGCCAGGATCTGGCTGAGGAATTCGGCCACGGCGTTTTCAGTGGTCTCGTCGAGGTCGCCGGTGAGTACGGCATATCCGTCGGTCGCTGCTGCCAGCGCATCCAGGGCCGCGGGCTGCAGGGAGGCGGCGGTGCCCATTCCGATGGCGAACACGGGGTAGGGGATTCCCTCCGCAATCAATTCCTCCAGCCAGGGTTCGTGTGTTTCCCGGCCGTCGGTCAGGACGATGATGGCCTTGGTGTCTTCATCCGGCAGGGCGTCCAACCGGTCACCGGCAGCCAGGATACCGGCCGCGATCGAGGTCAGGCCCCCAGCCTCGAGAGTTTCGAAGGCGGTTTTCAGGGTCATGCGCGCAGGGTCGGGGCCTTCGGGTTGAATGACGGTGTAGGGGGCCAGTTCCTGGGCTTCGCTGTCGAAACTCACGGCGCCCAGACCATGGCCGGGATCGATCAGGTCCACCAGGATTCCTGCTGAATATTTCAACACTTCCAGCCGCGTGTAGGCTCCGATTCCGGAGTTGCTCGACATGCTGCCCGACTTGTCCAGGACCAGGTATATGGATTTTCGCTGCACGGCCCGCTGGGCGGTGATCTCGATTTCCCAACGGTAGTCCGGCCGCTGTTCCCAGATCACGGTCACCTTTCCGGACACGGAGTCGCCATCGGTGGCGCTGTAGGTCGCCACCAGGGTGAAGGGATCTTCCCCACAGGAATCGTGACTGTAGCTGCCGGGGCTGATGCCGAAACCGTGCCCTGCGGTATCCACGGTCACGATGAATGTCGTTTCCAGACAACTCGTGACCTGGATCCTGATTTCCTGTTCGTGGTCCAGGCCCGGCTCGACATCCGCGAAAACGATGGAGGGAGTCAGAAGCTCCGCGGAACCCCTGATGGCCTGAAGGGCGGCCAGTGCATCGACGATGCCGAGACTCAGATATTGCGGCTCGGTCTCCGCTTCATCATCGGTCCCGGCGGGCAGCCGGCAGGTGTTCTTGATGCATTTCACGACCTCCGTAGCCAGGAGGTTGTGATCCTCGCTCCACAATAGCGCGGCCAACCCGCTGACATGGGCCGTGGCGATGGACGTGCCATCTTCCCACTCCCACGAATTATTCTTGTCGGTCGTGGCGACCTTGACCCCAGGCGCGAAAACCATGTCCTTGATCCCACGGCCGGACAGGTAGTAGAGGGCACCCTTGTCGTCCACGGCGCCGACGACGATGACATGGGGAAAGAAATTCTCCGTTTCCACGCCCAACTTGGCCGGTTGTTGGACCAGGATGCCGGATTCATCAACGGTTCCGTTACCTGCGGAAATGCAGATGATGGCCCCGGCCGCCACGATGTCATTGAACATGTCAGACATCGAATCCAGGGCGATATCGTCCTCCTGGTTGATGCACAGATTGATGACGACATGGGGGATGTTGTTCTCGGCCGCATAATCCAGGATTTCCTTGGTGGCCAGTTTGACATACCCGACGGTGGTATCGTTGCCCGGGTCGATCGCCACGGTCACGTAAACCGGGGAGCCCCAGTTCACGCCGGCCGTGCCGATGAATTCCCCCTCATCGTTTTTGTTGTTTTCCTTGGCCGCGATGATGCCGGCCATGTTGGTGCCGTGGTGGTAATCGTGATTGTCATGGGGCCAGGGTTTGGGCGGGTCGAACAGGTAGTAGTTGTTTCCGGCGATGAAGCGGGAACCGTCCAAATCGATGTGGTCCATGATACTTGTAAGGGGCATGCCCAGACCGGGCGAGTCGTTTTCATCTCCTGCCAGGGGAACGCCGGAATCGATCAGGCCGATGAGGACGGATTCATCTCCCGTCTGGGTTTCCCAGACCTCGAAGAGATTGATGTAATCGATTCCCCATTGCTGAAATTCACTCCCCTCATAGAGCAGGGGATCACCGGGATTCGGCTCCGTCGTGCTGCCGATCATCTTCAGGTCGGGTTCCGCGTACTCGACGCGGGGATCCTGGCTGACGTTCTTGACCAGGGTCAGAATGTCCGCAGAGCCATCATCCAGACGGAGATATGCCCACCGTCCCACGAGCTTCGCGACGATGGTGAAGCCGCTGCGGTCCAAATAATCGTTCAGGACCTCAGTGATGACCGATGGGACTTCCCGGGAGTCGTCACCATGGGTGTAGACCTTGATGATGAGGTGTCCGGTGCGGTAATGGACGGTTTGCCCGCGAAACTCACCACGGGTAAATACAAGAGGTGGAGCAGAAGGCATGGTCACCCTTCCCTGTGGAAAAAAAGATACATCGGATCAGGTGATAGGTGGTTCGGTTGCATCCCCGTTATCCGGCAACCTCTTACATTAAAAGACAAAGACAGTGATTTTCGCCAGTCGAATCCCTGGACCGCCGGGGAGAGTTCGGGTGCCATACCATGCATTTGTTGTTAAAGTGGTTCCTTGAGACAATCGGTGGCGGTGGAGGAATGACCCGCGCCACCCCGTGAAACCTCCCCGACCAAGGAGAATCCCATGTCCAGGAAAACGCCGCTGGCCGTCGTCACCCTCTTGGCGATAGCCCTTTTACCGCACATCGCCTTCGGCCACTGCCAGGTTCCCTGCGGCATCTATGATGATGCCGCCCGCGTCGCCCGCATGTACGAGGACGCCGCGACCATCGAGAAGGCCATGGTCAAGATGCAGGATCTGGCCGGAAAGAACGACGCGCAAAGCGCCAACCAACTCACCCGCTGGATCATCACCAAGGAAAACCACGCTTTGAACATCATCACCACGGTGTCTGAATACTTCCTGACCCAGAAGGTCAAACCCGTGGCGGAGGATGACGAGGGCCACGCGGCCTTCCTGCTCAAACTGGAGGATCACCACCGGGTGATGACCGCGGCCATGAAGGCCAAGCAGAACAGCGATCCCGAAGTCGTCGCGGCCCTGCGCGCGGCGTTGGACCGGATGGGCAAGCACTATGATCTGAAGCACAGTCACGATTAGCGGCTGGGTCGGCCCGATCGATTCGTGGGAAAACCTGGAGGTGTGTGATGAAAACCAGCATGACCTTGATCCTGTTGGCCCTGGTGATTTCAGGGATGGCGGCGTGTTCCGGAGGCGACCAGGGCAATGGCGACCCCGGTGAAACCGCGGCCGCGGACACGGCTGATAAACCGGTGAAAATGATCCCCTCAACCAGCACCGTCGCCGCTACCGAAAAGAACCTGGAGATATGTCGATCCGCGACCAAAAAGCTGGGCGGCGCCCTCAAGTCGGCCTTGCAGGAGGCCATGGGCGAGGGCGGCCCTCTGGGCGCGATGAACGTCTGTCACGACGAATCAGAGGTCATCGCCCAGCGGATCTGTGAGGAAGAAGGCCTGGCCATCGGCCGGACCAGCCGGAAGTTCCGCAACCCGTCCAATGCACCGGACGAGTGGGAAAAGGCAGGTTTGGAGACCTTCGCGGCCCGGATCGTCGCGGGTGAGAGGCCCAAGGATCTGGAATTGTGGGCCACGGTTACCGACGCCGACGGCGGGCGCACCTTCCGTTATCTGAAGGCCATCCCGACGGCGCCCCTTTGCCTGAGTTGCCATGGCGGCGGACTGACTCCGGATCTCGCCGAAAAACTGGCCGAGCTCTATCCCGAGGACCAGGCCCGGGGATTCTCGGTGGGAGATATGCGTGGGGCCTTCACCGTGCAACTCGAGCTGCCGCGGCTCGGCGGCTAGCACCTTGCGCCGGAGCGGCCCGGGGCCTTCATTAGCCGGACCATGGCTCTCATCG
>CBDURF010000100.1:0-12930 GCA_965369705.1 uncultured bacterium | reverse complement strand
GGACGAGCTCAACCAGGAATTCAATCCCGAGGGCCACGACAACTTCGAGGCCGTGGCGATCAACGGCGTGGGCGTTTTCGATACCCTCAAGTGCGTGGCCAAACAGGTGCTGCGCCAGCTGCAGACCGCCTGACCCCGGCGGCAAGCGGCCGGCCTACCGGCGACAGACCAAGGGCGCGACTGGAAAGTCGCGCCCTTTCTGTTGCCGTCCGCCGGGCAAAAAGTTAGGTTCTTCTCCGCTGGTTCGGTTTGATCTCACCGCGACGACCTGCCGAAAGGATCCCCATGCCGCGTCCCCTCCTCTACACAATCGGTACTTTTTTCGGATCCGGTTTCGCACCGATCGCCCCGGCCACGGCGGCGAGTTTCCTGTTCATGGTTGTCTGGTGGCTGGCCTGGACTTTTCTTGGACCGATTCCCCTGTGGCTGACGGTCCTGCTCCTGGTCGCGGTCACCCTGATCGGGATTCCGGTCGCCGGACAACTGGAAAAGATCCATGGCGAGGATCCCTCCCTGGTCGTGATCGACGAGGTGGCGGGCATGCTGGTCACCTATCTTGGCCTGAGCGCGGGGTTGCTGGGCTGGGTCGCCGGATTTTTCTGGTTCCGCTTCTTCGACATCTTCAAACCCCTCGGGGTGCGCAAGCTGGAGAAACTCGGAGGCGGGGGCGGAGTCGGGATCATGGCCGACGATATCGGCGCGGGCGTCCTGGCCTGTCTCGCGACCCACGGCACGGTGCTGCTCCTGGCGAGATTGGGTTGGTGACCATGCCGACCGGGGCAGGGAAGTCTGTGGTCAAGATCATTGCCGTCGGGGACGAACTCCTCGAAGGGCGGACGGCCGACACCAACAGTCGGCGGATCCAGCAGGCTCTCGGCGGTCATTCCGTTCAGGTTTCCTTGATCCAGGTGGTTCCCGATCGCGAAGAGGATATCGTCCGGGCCCTGGACCGGACAGAAACGGGCGATCTGGTTTTCCTGACCGGGGGACTCGGGTCCACGCCCGACGACATGACCCGCGAAGTGGTGGCCAGGTGGGCGCGGGTGGAACTTGTCGAGGATCCCGCGGTCAACCGCCAGCTCCAGGAGCGTTGGCGGAAGCGCGGCATCAAGACCTCGCCCGGTGCGGTTCGCCAGTCACAGGTTCCCCGGGGCCTGACACCCCTGATCAACCCCGTGGGGTCCGCGCCGGGACTCGTCGGGCGCCTTCGGGACCGGATGCTGGTCCTGCTGCCCGGGGTTCCCCAGGAATTGCAGGGATTGCTGGCGCCCACGGTGCGGTGGTTGGACGACCACGGCGCGCTGCCGGAGCCCCGCCGGGTCCTGTTGTGGCGGACAGCCCAAGCGAGCGAGCTGTCCCTCGTGCGGAGTTGCTCCGGCATCCAGGGGAAATATCCAACCCTTGATTGGTCCTGGTGGCTGACCGGTTGGGGAGTGGATGTCCGACTTGCGTCGCGGTCCGGGGCGGCCGGAGAAGAGGATCTCGCGGCGGCCGGGAAGGAAATCGAGGAAACGCTCGGCCGGCTGGTCTTCAGCCGCCGGATGGAAACCCTGCCCCAGGTCGTGCAGCGGCTGATGCTGGACCGGGGTCTGACGTTGGCGGTCGCTGAATCATGCACCGCCGGTCTGATCGGGGGATGTCTGACGGAACAGCCGGGGTCCTCCGGTTTTTTCCGGGGCGGCATTCTGGCCTACGCCGACCGGGTCAAGACGGAGCAGCTTGGTGTGCCGGCCGATCTGCTGGCCGACAAGGGAGCGGTCAGTCAGGAATCGGTGATGTCCATGGCGGCCGGTTGCCGCAAGCGGATCGGGACGGATTACGCGGTGGCCGTCACCGGCATTTCCGGTCCGGACGGCGGCTCGTCCGACAAGCCCGTGGGCACGACCTGGATCGCCGTCGCCACGCCAGTGGCCCTTTTCGCCCGCAAGTACCGCTTTCCCGCCGACCGGGAGCGCAACCGGTTGTTGACCGTGGCCGCGGCGGTGGATTCCCTGCGCCGGGTCCTTGAATTCGGCGATGGGAAACCGCCCTGGCGACCCACCGATTCCTGGTGCAGGCCGTCATGAGGGTGTTTCTCGCCGTCCCCTGCGGGGAACAGTTGACCACCGCCCTGACCACCGCGTTGGACGGCTGGCGCGCAGGTCCGGCGAGCCGGCTGGCGGTGCGTTGGACCCGCCCCGAGACCTGGCATCTGACCCTGCAATTTCTGGGCGTTTGGCCCGCAGACCGGCTTGAGGTGCTGAAAACCGCCCTGGAGACAGTGTGCGGCCAGCCCGCTTTTACCCTCACCCCGGGCGGGATTGGGGGCTTTCCCGATCTGAAATCTCCACGGGTCCTGTTCCTGCATATGGATGATGACGGTCAAGCGGCCCGCCTGGCGGGCCGGGTCCGGGCCATTGTCAACGACACATGGCGGGAGGGACCCCAGGACAACCGCGCCTTCCGTGGTCATTTGACATTGGCCAGGATCCGTGGTCGGCTGCCCCGTTCCGACGTCAATTTACTGCAGGAATTGAAGTTGGACAGCTTGCCTCCTGTGTTCGTCGAAGGGTTCAGCCTGGTGGCCAGCGAACTTCGGCGCGAGGGTCCCCGGTACACGACCTTGGCTTATTTCGCCCTGCGAAAATAAGGCGAAAAAACCTGTTGCACAGAGGTCCGGCGCCGTGCTATCTTGACCGTGAATTCAATTTACATGTCCGGACGGAACCGGGTACGAGGTTTCGGTCGGGCCATCCGGGAGATGACAGGAATGGCTCAAAACAAGACAAACAACCCAAAAAGCAACCAGTCGCAAAGCAAAGCCCAGGGCAAGTCCGGCGGCCGGAATGACGACCGGGCCAAGGCCCTCGAATTGACGCGCGCCCAGATCGAAAAACAGTTCGGCAAGGGATCGATCATGCTGCTGGGCGATACGCACATCTACGATAATTTCGACGCCATCTCCACCGGGAGCCTGACGTTGGACATCGCTCTGGGCATCGGGGGGCTGCCCAAGGGGCGGGTCGTCGAGATCTACGGACCTGAGGGCAGCGGCAAGACAACCGTGGCCCTGTCGGTCATCGCCAATTGCCAGAAGGAAGGCGGGACCGCAGCCTTCATCGACGCCGAGCACGCCATGGATCCCATCTACGCCCGCAAGATAGGCGTGGACATCGACAATCTGCTGGTCAGCCAGCCGGACACCGGAGAGCAGGCCCTGGAGATCACCGAGATGCTGGTGCGCTCCGGCGCGGTGGACATCCTGGTGATCGACTCGGTGGCCGCCCTGGTGCCGCGGGCCGAGATCGAGGGCGAGATGGGCGACCATCACGTGGGGCTGCAGGCCCGGCTCATGTCCCAGGCTCTGCGCAAGCTCACCGGCGCCATCGCCAAGACCAACACCCTGGTCATGTTCACCAACCAGATCCGCATGAAGATCGGGGTCATGTTCGGCAACCCTGAAACCACCTCCGGCGGCAACGCCCTGAAGTTCTACAGCTCGGTGCGGCTGGACATCCGGCGCATCGGGGCCATCACCCAGGGCGAGGAAGTGGTCGGCAACCAGGTGCGGGTGAAGGTGGTCAAGAACAAGGTCGCGGCCCCGTTCAAGAAGGCCGAGTTCGACATCCTGTACGGTGAGGGCATCAGCAAGGAAGGCGATCTGATCGATCTCGGCGTCGCCGCCGACGTCATCCAGAAGTCCGGCGCCTGGTACAGCTTCGACGAGGAGCGTCTGGGGCAGGGCCGGGAAAACGTCCGGATCTTCCTGAAGGAGAACAGGGACCTGTACGATACCATCAAGGTTCTGGTCTTCAAACACTACGGGATCGGTGAAACAGCCGAGGAATCAGCCCCGGAAACACCTGAGTCGCCGGTCGGCGACCGGCCCGCGTCCGCGACGGTGAACGGAGTCGAGGCCGCAGTCGTGAACACGAAGTCCGGAGACACCAAGGCCGGGTCCAGTGCCCGCGGGGCCTGAGGTCCGGGCATGAGGAGCCGGTTCCCCAGGCGGAACCGCAGGTCCGGACGGCCGGATGAACACTCGGAACAGCCGGGTTTACCCGCGAGGGAGGCCCGGCTGCTTGACGTCCGGGATGGAAACGGTTCGGTTTTCCTGGCGCTGGACGACGGAAGCACGCTGGAGCTGGCGCCCGAATCCGTGCCGGTGGGTCTGCCGGAGCCGGGACAGATGATTTCGCCGGCCTTGCTGGCCGACCTCCGGTTGGCAGCCGAACGCAAGCAGGTCGCCCGCCTGATCATCGCCATGCTTGACCGGCGGCTGCAGCCGGTGGCCAGGATCCGGGACAAAGCGGTCGAAAAGGGGTACAGTACAGCGGCGGTAGAAGCCGTCCTTGAACAAATGGCCTCACGCGGTTTTTATTCCGACCGGCACTATGCCGAGGCCTATTGCCGGGATTGTCTCGCGAGCCGGGCTGTGGGACGGCGCTACCTTGTGGCCAAGCTGAGGGACAAAAGGGTGCCGGCCTCCCTTGCCGCCGAGGTGGCGGGCGAGATTCTTGACGCCAGCACCGAAGAGGTTCTGGCCGACCGCGCTGCCGAGGCCAGATGGAAACGGATGCGGGACACCGGGGACATGAAGGCCTTGGCCAAGGTCGTGCGTTTTCTGCAGGGTCGCGGCTTCGACGCCGGTACGGCCAACCGGGCCGCCCGGAAGACGAAACCCCTCGGGGACAACGTTTGATGATGATACGAAATCAGATCAGAAAGCAGGTCGGCAACTCACATGAAGATTCTCGTCACCGGATGTGAAGGCATGCTGGGCCGGACGATGATGCGTGGTCTGGCCGCCGACCACGCCCTGACCGGCGTTGATCTGGCGGACGGCGATCTGACCGATCCGCGGACGGTGAAGGACCTTGTCGCGGGGGTTTCTCCCGCCTGGGTGGTCCACTGCGCGGCCTGGACCGATGTCGACGGTGCGGATTCCGCGCCGGACGAAGCCATGGCCGCCAACGCCGGGGCCACGGAGAACCTGGCCCGGGAATGCGGCTTGAGCGGAGCGGGTCTCTGTTACATCAGCACGGATTACGTGTTCAACGGGCAAGGCGAGGGTTTCGATGAACAGGACCCGCGCCGTCCCGTGAATCATTACGGTCTGACCAAGGCCCGCGGGGAGGAGTTCGTCGCGGCCATGCCGGGCCCCTGGCAGATCCTGCGTACGAGCTGGCTGTTCGGAGACGGGCGGGTGAATTTCGTCAAGACCATCCGGGGTCTCCTTTCGACCAGGGACAGGTTGCGTGTGGTCGACGATCAGCGCGGTTGCCCGACCTACGCCGAAGATCTGGTCAATGTCATCGGATTCCTTGTGTCCGGGCGCCACCGTGGTATCTTCCACGGAACGAACGCGGGTTCCACTACCTGGTTCGGGCTGGCCCGGGAGGTCGCGGTGGGGTGCGGAGCGGACCCGGACCGGATCGAACCGTGCCCGAGCAGCGAGTACCCGACGGCCGCCGTCCGGCCCGCGTGTTCGATCCTGCGCAGCAGCAGCCTGGAAAAGGTGGGCTGCCCGGCCAGGCCGTCCTGGCGTGACGCCGTGGTCCGCTATCTGCGCTACCTGGATTCCGGTCAGGCCGTCCATCCCTGACCGCACCCGTGATTCGGCCTGGCCGAAAGGACTCAACAGCCCATGTCTGCCTCCCGGGAAAACTCCCAGCACCGAGACGCCGCCCTTCTGTTCAGGCAGACCGTGGATGATCTGGTGGCCACCCTCGGCCGTCTGGACGACACCCACCTGGGCGCCGTGATCGCCCTGGCCTCGGATGTCCACGCCGCTTGGCAGGACGGCGGCAAGCTTCTGGTGTGCGGCAACGGCGGCAGTGCCGCGGATAGCCAGCACATCGTCGCTGAACTGGTGGGCCGGTTTCTCGCCGAACGGCCGGGCTATCCCGCGCTGGCCCTGACCACCAACAGCTCCATTTTGACCGCCGTGGCCAACGACTACGGTTTCGACCACATTTTCGCGCGCCAGGTCCAGGCGTTGGGCGGGTCGCGCGACGTCCTGCTGGTCATCTCCACTTCCGGGAATTCGGCCAACTGCGTGCTGGCCGTGGAGGAAGCCCGACGTAGCGGAATGAAGGTCCACGGGTTTCTCGGCGGCGACGGAGGCCGGCTGTTCCCACTGCTGGACGGGGCCCTGGTCGCGCCCAGCGGGCACACGCCCAAGATTCAGGAAGTCCATATCACCATGGGGCATCTGCTGTGCATGATCCTCGAAAAATGGCAAGACGACCCGGCGGGATGAACGCGGCGTGATGATTTTCTTCAAACCTTTCCTGGAAAATCTCCGGCCACGCCAGTGGACCAAGAACCTGCTGCTTTTCGCAGGTGTCATCTTCGCCCAGAAGCTGGGAGAGACCGCCTGCCTGACCAGGGCGTTACTGGGGACTTTGGTGTTCTGTCTGGCTTCCGGAGCGGTCTACATCTACAACGACATGGCCGACCTGGAGTTGGATCGCCTTCATCCCTACAAGAAATTGAGACCCATCGCTTCGGGCCGGCTGCCGTTGGTCTGGGCGGTGCGGGGTTGCCTGGTCCTGGTGGGAACGTGTCTGGTGTGCGGTTGGCTGTTGGGCCCGGAATTCCTGGGCATGGTCGCCATGTTCTTCCTGTGGAACTGGCTGTACACCCGGTGGCTCAAACGGGTGCCGATCCTGGACGTGATGGGCATCGGGATGAGTTTCGTGATTCGTGCCACCGCCGGCGTGATGGTCCTGTTGCCGGCCTGTCCGGCCGTGGGCATTTCTCCATGGCTGCTGCTGTGCACCTTCTTCCTGTCCTTGTTTCTCGGCTTCTGCAAGCGCCGGGACGAACTGCTCCAGCTGGATACGAGTAAGGGAACGACCCGGCCCGTGCTGCACGACTACTCCGAACCCATGCTCAACGCCCTGATCGGCGGCAGTTTCGCCCTGACGACCATGATGTACGGCCTCTACACGATCTGGCCGTCCACAATCGAACATTTCGGCACGCAGAATCTCATCTATACAGTGCCCTTTGTCCTGTTCGGCATGGGGCGCTACCTGTATCTGGTGTTTCTCGAGGACATGGGGGGCAAGCCCCACGAGATCCTCCTGAACGACGCCTTTATCCAGGTCATCGTCCTGAGCTGGATCGGCATGGCCATCAAGATCATCGGCATCTGATTCGGAACCAGGCGTCTGGCGCCGGTTCCACGGAGGAAGGCATGCGAGCGGTTGTTGCGCTGGTGGAAGCCCGGCCCGAAACCATCATCGAGGATTACGACCGGGTCATCGAGTTGGCCGGGCTGGCCGAAGTGCTGGCCGATGGTCCCGTCGTCCTGGTTCCTCAGGCCCGCCCCGGCGGCTGGTTTCCCGGAGCGGGCAGCCCACCCTGGCAACTCGACGGCGTGCTTACCTGGCTGGCAAAACATCAGGGTTCGCCGCGGGGTCCCGGGGGCCACCGCGGTAGGACGCCGGTCGTCCTGCCGGCCTCGCCCGCAGGCGGTCCGGCTTCGGCCGCTGGGTGGGCCTGGGAGGACGTCATGGCCAGGCATGGCGCCGAACCGGCCTCGGAACATTTTCGCCATCCCCGTTCTTTCCGGGCCGAGCCTGCACTCCCCGCGCTGGAGGTCGCCCTGCCTCGCGGTTTGAGCCTCCCGGCGGGACTGCGTGATCGGGCCACCCTGCTTTTGCCGGTGCCTGCCCTGGAGGCGGTCCGGCCCGTCACCGGAGCCATGGCCCTTCTGTGCTCGCTCCTGGCTCCGGACCTCCGGAAGGCTGATCGAGAGTCGGCCGGGGAGATCTTGGCCGATGTGATCCGGTTCGCCCGCCAGGCTCTGCCCGGTCTGGGCGTTGTCATGGATGCGGTTCTCTGGCAGGTTGGCCACCGGCCGGCTACCCACCGACCCGTGGCGCGCAACATCCTGTTGGCCGGTCGCGATCCGGTGGCCGTGGATGCGGTTGCCGCTCGCCTGGCTGGAAGGAATACCGGCCGGGATCCCTGGTTCCGGCTGTGCCGTGATCAGGGACTGGGAGCGGTTCGCGACGGTGATATTCGGTTGACCGGCCGTGCGGATCTGTTGGATCTTGATTTCGGAGTTCCGGACCGGATCACCGCCCAGGCGGCGGTGGGGTGGGACAGGATTCCGCTGTCGGACTTTTTCCGGCACGCATTCAAGCGCTCTTCCCTGTTGAAACGGCACGCCCGGACTCCCTGGGGCGGGCTGTTCGGCGCCTACAGGGCCGGCGGGCCCACTGGAGAATGAGGATGAAGGATGCCGGATTCACCCGGGGCCGCAAGAAGATCGGCAGGACGGTCGGAGTCAGGGCTCCGGCAAAGGTCAATCTCCATCTGGAGGTTCTCCGCCGGCGCCATGATGGTTTCCACGAGATCGAGACCATTCTGCAGGCCGTGTCTCTCTTCGATGAACTGCGGGTGACCCTCGTCGAGCAATACCCGGGTGGTGAGCCGGATATCGAGTTGGAGCCTGGCCGGGGCACGGCGGGTATTCCCACCGACGAAACCAATCTGTGCTGTCGGGCGGCAGGAATATTCTGCAAGAAAATGGGGCTTTCCGGCCGGATCCACATTCACCTGGACAAGGAAATCCCCGCCGCCGCGGGATTGGGTGGGGGCAGCAGCGACGCGGCCGCCGTGCTGGTGGCCTGCAACTATCTGTTCAAGACCGGGCTGGAACCCGGCGACCTGGAGAAGATGGGCGCCGGCTTGGGATCGGACGTTCCCTTTTTCATCCGGGGCGGTACCGCCATTGGGCGGGGGACAGGAACCGACCTGACACCTCTGCTTTCGGTTCGTACCGCCCAGTTCCTTATTGTCAAACCTCCCTTGGACTTAAGGACTCCCGAGGTCTACGACAAGCTCAAAATGGGATTGACAGTCAACAGCGCCAAAGTTAACATCCGAGTAATCAGGCCCCTACTGGTCAGATTCCCGCAGAAAAACTGGCCGGGGTTCAATCGGCTTGAGGAAGTCGTGCTGCCTTCCCAGCCGTCGCTGCAGCGACTTGTGCTGGAGTTGAGGGAACTCGCGCCGGTGGCCATGCTGTCCGGAAGCGGGTCGGCCGTCTTCGCCGTATTTCCCGAGGGTTTCGACCTGACCGAAATCGTGGAAGAGTTCAAAGAAGCGGGATTGTATGTGAGAGTTGTCGGGCCGCTTGCGGCGGGTGTTGAGATTACGGATGATTGAGGACCCTGCCGAGCCTTGCAGCATGAAGTAAGGGCTCGCTACGGAGAGGGAGAATCTTGGATATTTCCGAAATCAGGATCACTTTGCGCGATGACAACAAGCTCAAGGGGTTCGCCAGCATCACCCTGGAAAACGCATTCGTAATTCGGGGTCTGAAGATCATCGAAGGGGCGTCGGGTCTCTTCATCGCCATGCCCAGTCGCAAGCGCAAGGATGGGACGTTCCAGGATATTGCTCATCCCATCAACATGGCGACGCGTGAGTGGATGGAGACGCAGGTCATCGCCGCCTACAGACAGGAAATCCAGCGCGTGGAAAACGGCGAAGTCCCTCCTCCGACCCGTCACGGGACCTATGAGGATGATGACGACCAAGGTTCCGTGATGGAGGAAAGTTTTTGATCTCCTGGTCGTGACTGGGGCGTCGTCAAGTGGTAAGACACAAGGTTTTGGTCCTTGCATTCGCAGGTTCGAGTCCTGCCGCCCCAGCCAACCACTCCGTCTTGCCTTTCGCCCCTCGCGCCTCGTTTTTCACCGGAATCACTTGTTCCTGATGTCCTTGGCCCGCCTCGTTCCCTGTGGAGGAATCAATCCATGGCCAATGAACTTGTCCTGATCTGCGGCAGCGCCCACCCGGCCATGGGTGCGCGTATCGCGGAGTGCCTGAACACCAAGTTGCTGAACGTGGAGATCAGTCGGTTCTCCGACGGGGAAATCAACATCAGGATCCTGGAGAATATCCGCGGGACCGATGTGTTCATCATCCAGCCGACCATGCCTCCGGCGGACAACATGATGGAACTCCTGCTGATGATGGACGCCGTGCGCCGCGCCTCGTGCCGCCGG
The DNA here is from genome assembly GCA_965369705.1 of uncultured bacterium. Classification (GTDB taxonomy): domain Bacteria; phylum Krumholzibacteriota; class Krumholzibacteriia; order LZORAL124-64-63; family LZORAL124-64-63; genus JAGLCY01. Next base: position 2,920 of record CBDURF010000100.1, on the reverse strand, counting down.
GTCACCGCGGTCATTCCCTACTTTGGCTACGCCCGGCAGGACCGCAAGGACCAGCCCCGGGTGCCCATCGGCGCCAAGCTGATGGCCGACCTCATCACCGGCGCCGGCGCCAACCGGGTCCTGACCATCGATCTGCACGCTCCCCAGATCCAGGGCTTCTTCAACATCCCGCTGGACCATCTCTACTCGGCCCCGGTCCTGTTGAAGCACTTCTGGGACTATCCGCGGGAAAACATGATCGTGGTGGCGCCGGATGTCGGGTCGATCAAGATGACCCGTGCCTTCGCCAAACGCCTGGATGTGGGGTTGGCCATCATCGACAAGCGGCGGCCGCGCCCCAACGACGCGGTCGTTATGAATTTCATCGGGGAGGTGGCCGGCAAGGATGTCATCATCTTCGACGACATGATCGATACGGCGGGTACCCTGACCGATGCCGCCCGGGTCTGCATCGAGGATCAGGAAGCCTTGTCGGTGACCGCCTGCTGTACCCATCCACTGCTGTCGGGTCGCGCCCTCGAGCGGCTCAACGACTCGCCCATCAAGGAGGTGGTGGTCAGCAACACCATTCCCTTCGACCGGTTCGATGCCTGTCCCAAGATCCGGGTGCTGGACATGGGGCCGCTGCTGGCGCAGGCCATCGAACGGATCCATCTGGAGAAAACCGTCAGCGAACTGTTCGTCTGACCGGACGGGGTCGCGGCGGCCCGGCCCGCCTTGACATAACCGGAATCAGGTGTTTTTTTAAGCACCCATTTTCCGGGAACGCCGTCACCCGTCCGGAGTAGCTTCCCCTTGTGGTTGGCGGGGCGGCGCGTTCCATGCAGGCCTTTGTGCCCAGAGGTTCCTTGCCGTGGTTTGCGGTGAGCCCTTTTCCCGGCTCCCGGTCATCTGTCCGGGACCAGAATTTGCGGAGGAGACACCATGGGTCTCATTAATCTCGATATCCATCCCCGATCCACCACCGGCAAGAACGCCAACCGGCGCACGCGCGCCGCGGGCAGGATTCCCGCGATCCTCTACGGTAAGGATCGGGCTTCCGAGAACATGGAACTGGACGCCCGCGCCTTCGGCGTGATCCTGTCCCATCTGGCCGGCAGCAGCGCCATTTTCCGGTTGAACCAGGAAGGTGTGGCCGACGAATCCATCGCCCTGCTGCGTGATATCCAGAAGAATCCCGTGACCGAAGAGGTTTTGCACGTGGACCTCATGGAAATTCCCCGCGGAGTTGACGTGACCGTGGCCGTGGTCATTCAGGTCGTGGGTACGAACGCCACCATCAAGAACGGCGAGGGCTCCGTTGCCATGTCGCTGAACAGCGTTGACGTCAGCTGCCGTCCGAGCGAACTGCCTGATTATCTCGAGATCGACATCTCGGACATGGAACTCAACGACAAGATCTTCGTCAAGGATCTCACGACCCCGGTGGGTGAGATTGTTTCGGATCCCGAAAGCCTCGTCCTGAACATCAAGGCCGCCGCGGTGTTTATTGAAGAGGAAGAAGAGGTCGAAGAGGGCGCCGAAGGAGCCGAGGGCGAAGAGGGCGAAGAGGGTGAAGGCGACGGTGAGGAGAAGAGCGAGGACAAGAAGAAGAGCGAGGACAAGAAGAAAGACTGATTTTTCGCTTCACCTGAGCCCTGTTTCCTCTCTACACGCAGCCGGCCCGGTTTCCTGGCCGGCTGTTTCTTTCGGCGGCTTCTTGTCGATCCGGAGGTGTTGGCCATGAAGGATGCGACTCCGCGGTTGATCGTTGGTCTGGGCAATCCCGGTGACGCCTACCGGCACCACCGGCACAACCTGGGTTTCCGCGTGGTCGAGGAACTCGCCCGCCGCCTGGGATTGGCATTCCAATCGGGCGGGCCTTCTTATCTGGTTGCCGTGGACGGAGGTCTGAGGGGCCGCCTCGTTCTGATGAAGCCCCTGACCTTCATGAATCGTAGCGGTCAGGCGGTTGCGGCCTGGTCGGGAGACGCCGGCGTGGCTGTGACGGGGATACCGCAGGCGCCTGCTGCCGTACGGCCGCTGGTGGTCTGTGATGATCTGAGTCTGCCCTTGGGATCCCTGCGTCTGAGGCCGCGCGGTTCCAGCGGCGGCCAACTCGGCCTGGCTTCGGTGATCGATCATCTCGGGGGAGAAGAATTTCCCCGCTTGCGGTTGGGCATCGCTCCGCTGGACCGGGATATCGATCCGGCGACCTGGCCGGACCACGTTTTGGCTGATTTCGACCCGGAGGAACTGTCGGCGGCCGACGACCTGGTGGCGCGCGCTGCCGCGGCCCTTGAATTCTGGCTCGACCATGGTCTGGAACCCGCCATTTCCCGTTTCAACCGCCGGGTGCGGTCCGATCCGGAACAACCGGAGTGATGTTTCTTTCTTGCGGGATGTCGAGGTGGTGGATATATTGCCACCTTGCCGCCAAGGGCGGACATGGCCCAACAGGGCCCACGACATTTGAATACCAGCTGGAGAGCTGAGTACTCACATCCCTACCCGGGCTGACACGGGGGCGGTCACATGCTGATCTACCGTCGTGAACAAGGACCCGGGTCGACCTGTCCGAAGGGAGGTGTAATCGGTGAAAAAGTATGAGCTTATTTTCATCCTCAAGGCTGATCTGCCTGAGGCTGAGATGGAGGTCCGCGTTGGACGCGTCCGGGAAATTCTTGGCGCGCGCAACGGCGAAATCACCCAGGAAAACCACTGGGGAGTACGGCGTCTCGCCTACGAAATCGAATACGAGACCCGCGGCAACTACATGTTCCTCAAGTTCAAAAGCGAGGGTGCGGCCGTGGCCGATCTCACCGCCTGGATCGGGGCGGCCGCGACGCTGCCGGAGGTGACCTGTCCCGCGCTGATAACCTGCGGCGCGCGCGACCGTATCGCGCCGTGCGAGGACACCCTGCGCATCGCCGATCAGCTG
>CBDURF010000099.1:0-12936 GCA_965369705.1 uncultured bacterium | reverse complement strand
CTGAAGCCGACGTTGGGCGTTACGTCGGATCGAGGGATCTACGATGGAAAAACGGACGGGCGAGAAGATTGGGTGGATCGGAGGATGGCTTGGAGGATTCATATGGATTCTCCTTCTCTCTGCTATTCTTCTGGTTCAGGGGAAGCAGGCCGAAGGCATAGTCGGCCTTGTTCTGGAGTGTATCGCGGTCATCCTCATTCTCTGGGCCGCGCCATGGAAACATCCCAGTACGGCCTATTGGAAGTTGATGATTCCGGTTTACGCCACTTTGTTTGGTTCAGTCTTGTGGGCGCTTTGGTCGCTTGGCGGCGCTGAAGAGCTTGGGCTCAACTGGTGGAATGCTTTCTTGGTCTTCCCCCTCTTGATTCCGCTCGGTACAACCGGCAAGCGACGTTGGAACGATTATGATGCCTGACAACAGGTTGCAGCGGTCAATGTTCACAGTTACCCGCCATGCTGACACATGGCCGCGCCGGTAAACCTTGCCGCTGAAGCGGGACGTTAGAGAGCCGGACAGAGAAGGGGACATGCGACTGAAGACCGTATTCTTTCTACTCGTGGGTGTTCAGGCGCTTCACTCGTTGGAGGAGTATTACTTCGAATTGTATGATGTGTTTCCACCTACGCGCTTTCTCATCGGATTAGTGTCCCACGACCTCGGACGAGGTTTCGTCATCATGAATTCGTTGTTCGTCCTATTCGGGTTGTGGTGCTTCTGGTGGCCGATTCGACACAGCTGGAGGTCGGCCGCTTCGTTCGCATGGTTTTGGGTGTGCGTCGAACTTGTAAACGGTATCGGACACTCAACGTGGTCGTTACTTCAGCAGAGTTACACGCCCGGATTAGTCACGGCACTGGTATTGCTTCCGTTGGCCGTGTTGTTGGCGCGCGAACTAATCTCAAAACGAAGGTTGACGATGGCCACCTAACTAATGCCTGCACCTGTCAATCGCACCTGTCATGCCTTGTGATGACGCACAAGCCGCGCCAGCCACGCTTGCAGGCGAAGCCGGCGTTGACTAACAAGGTCGCCGTTCGGGAGAAACGATGCGTGGATACTATGAAGGAAAGCTGTCGGGAGTCCGTCTTCGCCGTTGCTACGAAATAGCATCTCCGCGGGTAAAGCAATATCTCGAAGCCGAGACACAGTTCGTCCTACGACACTTGGAGCAAAACGATGTAGTACTGGAACTTGGCTGTGGGTATGGTCGCGTTGCCTCTCGCTTGGCAGAAGTAGCGAGGCGTGTTGTTGGAGTCGACACTTCGACTGAGAGCCTTATGTTGGCCCGTCAGGTCTCAAGCGCCGACTCGCAATGTGAGTTTCTGGAAATGGACGCCCTGGAGCTCGCTTTCGACGAATCGGTTTTCGACAAGGTGGTGTGCGTCCAGAACGGGATTTGCGCCTTCGGAGTCGACCACGAAATGCTTCTGCGTGAAGCTCTACGGGTAACGCGACCGGGTGGGCGTGTCTTGTTTTCCACATATTCAGAACGATTCTGGGCCGATCGTCTGCAGTGGTTCGAGGCGCAGGCAGCAGCCGGTCTTGTGGGAGCCATCGATTACGAAAAGACGGGGAATGGCGAAATCGTCTGCGAAGACGGCTTCCGGACAGGCATCGTGTCGCCCGAGGAGTTCCGTTCACTATGCGCCGGATTGGGCGTGGAGCCGTTGGTTACCGAGGTGGATGGATCCAGTGTATTTTGTGAGATTGAAGTGGTGGATGTCGCCTGACAATCGCCTGTGCGCAGACAACCGCGTCTGTCACGTCTTGTGCTGAAGCACAAGCCGCGCCAGCCACGCTTGCAGGTGAAGCCGACGTTGGCCAGAAGATCGAACATGAAGACTGGTCGTGCTGTTGGGAGAGGAATTGGGATGAAAATCCAGTTTGAGCTTTTGTCGAGGCAACCGACCATCCTCGGGCTGGTGCTCTTTTTGGCGACAGGGCTCCTGCTTACAGGCTGCGATCGCGGGGATACCGGCCGCTCTGCTGCCCGCCCAGAGGAAGTCGTCGATCCCCCGGTCATCACTGAGGATCTTCAGGCCGAACTGGAAATTTGGTTGGCGGAGCACGGCAGTTCCCCCGCCGACTACGTGCTTGGCCTCTTTGCAAGGCACGATGTCGTACTTCTGGGCGAACAACATCGCATGAGCCACGATCCCCTTTTCGTCCAGCAGTTGGTGCCGCGCCTCCACGCCGCGGGGGTGCAGGTGCTCGCCATGGAGTTCGCCCGCCGCGAGGACCAGGCCCTTATCGACTCCCTCGTGACGGCCCCCGAATGGGATGAGGACCTGGGGCGTGAGATTTTCTTCCGGATGTTCATGTCCTGGGGCTACAGGGAGTATGTGGATGTGTTGGAGGCTGCGTGGCGAGTGAACCGCGAAAGGCCGGCCGATACCCCGCCCATGCGGATTCTCGGGGTGAACAACAGCGCGGACTTCAGCTTGTATAAGTCCGAGGCCGATTGGAACGACCCCGAGGTCCAAAAGCTGGTCCATGCCGGACAAACGGAGGCGGACTGGGCCGCACCCGTCCTCGCGGAGGTGGCACGGGGACGAAAGGTGCTTGCCTACTGCGGCATCCACCACGCGTTCACCGATTTCCGTCAGCCCCGCGTCAGCGACGGTGCGTTCGCGGGCCTCGGCGTAATGCGCTTCGGCAATCACCTTCGCGAGGCGCTTGGGGAGAAAGCCATCACGGTCTTCCTCCACGCGCCCTGGAACAGTGTGGGCGGCTACAGTGCTGATCGCGTGCATCCTGCAGGCGGGCGACTCGATGCCTTCATGCTGGCCAGAGACGGCGGGCCGTTTGCCGTGGGATTCGATGTGGCGGACTCGCCGTTAGCGGATCTCCCGATCGAGAATGCAGTCTACAAGCATGGCCATGAGCCCTTTACCTTGACGAAGTTCTGCGATGGCTGGGTCTATACGAAACCGGTGAGCGAGTACGAACCCGTCACCTACATCGAGGATTGGATCAACGACGACAATATCGCGCGGGCGCGCGCCACGGCCATGAACCCGCGGCAACGAAATTACTCAGTCGAAAAGATGACCCGGACTTGCCGGAGCTATCTGGACGACTTCTCCCGGTTCTACGGACAACTGCGGTAGATGCGCGCAGGGTGACAAATCCGTCACCCAGGTGCCTGATCCACCGCCCCTCCGATCAAGGGAAATTTACCTGCCAACGGCCACATTGTTGTATAATTTGAAATCAAGATGCATCTCCCGGTTTTCACTCTTCAACACAGGGAACGGTCCATGTCTACTCGCCCAGAAGCCTCCGCGCGTCATCCGTACACTCTTCTGCTGATCGCCGCCCTGATGTTGATGATCCTGTTTCCGGCCGCGGGGGCTTTGGCCGCAACGGACGACGACCCGGCAGCTGCCCGTGAAAAAATTCTGGAACACCGGTGGCAGGAGGCCGCAAGCAAGAACCTCCTGGTCAAGGGGCTGCTGGCGGCCGAGGCCGAAAAGACTCTCAATCAATCCCTGTACGATGTCCATCATTACGGCCTGGACCTGGACCTGGATCCCGACGCCACGACATTGACCGGAACCGTGACCGTCACCGCGGAAGTCACCGGAGCTTCCCTGTCCGTCCTGGATTTGAATCTGACGCTCGGCATGGCCGTCAGCGCGGCCACGGCCGGCGGATCGGCCGTGACCCCCAGCCGCAGCGGCGGGGTCTTGACGGTGAACCTGGATCGCACCTATACCACGGGAGAAACGGTGGTCGTGACGGTGACCTACAGCGGAAATCCCGCGGGCGGGGCCTTCGGCTGGAGCAGTCACAACGGCCAGGACATGATCTGGACCCTGAGCGAACCCTTCGGCGCCCGCGACTGGTGGCCCTGCAAGGATCTCAACAGCGACAAGGCCGATTCGGTGGACATCCGGGTCACGGTGCCGGACCACCTGGTCGTGGCCAGCAACGGATTGGTGGTGTCGGACGTGGACAACGGGTCCACGCGCACGACGCATTGGAAATCCAACTATCCCATCGCCACCTACCTGGTGTCTTTGGCCATCCATCCCTACACCCAGTACAGCGACTGGTACACCCCGCAGGGCGGCGGCGATCCCATGGAGGTGCAATTCTTCATCTATCCCGATCACGTCGGGTGGGTCGAGTCGACCTATGCCCTGACCGTGCCCATGATCGACGTCTTCGCCCAGGCCTACGGCGAGTATCCCTTTGTCGATGAGAAATACGGGCACGCCGAGTTCACCTGGGGCGGCGGGATGGAACACCAGACCCTGACCAGCATGGGCGGCTGGTCGGAAGACCTGATCTCTCACGAACTGGCCCACCAGTGGTGGGGCGACATGGTCACCTGCGAGGACTTCGGGCACATCTGGCTGAACGAGGGGTTCGCCACCTGGAGCGAGGCCTACTGGGCCGAGCAATACTACGACTTCGCCAAATATCAGCAGTATATGGACTACGCCGCGTATTACGGTTCGGGGACGATTTTCGTGGAGGATCCCCTGGCCGAGAACATCTTCGACGGCAATCTCAGCTACAACAAGGGTAGCTGGGTGGTGCACATGCTGCGCGGGGTGCTGGGCGACGCGGACTTCTTCGCCGGTCTGGCCCTTTACCGTGGCAACCACCTGTACGGCAGCGCCACCACCGAACAGCTTCAGGCGGCCCTGGAGACGGTCAGCGGCCGGGACCTGACCGCCTTTTTCCAACAGTGGATCTACGGCGAGTATTTCCCGATCTACAGCTACGATTGGGTGACCGGGCCGCAGCCCGGTGAAATCACCGTGACCATCACCCAGGAACAGACCAACACCGGGCTGTTCACCATGCCGATCCAGTTGCGGGTGGCCACGACCGGCGGGGCGGTCGATTTCACGGTCGAGAACAGTCAGGTGGTCGAGGACTTTGTACTGACGGTGCCGGGAACGGCCGAAAGCGTCGTGCTTGATCCCGACCGCTGGATTCTGCGTCAGGTGCGGACCGAGGTCACCAATCCCACCTTCGACAAGGGCATCCTGCTGGTCAACGGCGTACACTGGGATTCGTACGGCGCGGAGATCTACAGCGCCTATGCCGACAGCTCTTTCTGGGGCGACAACCCGATCACCTTCTGGGACTGCTTCCCCGCGCCGGACAGCGGTTACCCGGCCAACCTGCCGGCGCCCATCGGTCACTACGCGGTGCCGGCCTCCATCCTCGGCGGCTACTCGACGGTGATCTGGATCGGCAACAACTACAACGGGGATCTGGCCAAGTGGGCCGAGACGCCCATCCTGTCCTATCTGGAAGCGGGGGGGAATCTCCTGCTGATGACCCGGAGCAGCAAATCCTTCCTGGAAGGCAACCTGACCGGCTACCTGGGTGTTTCCTGGGCGGAGGTGGCGACCAGTCTGGGCAACTGCGTGGCCGTGGCGGCGGGATTGGTGAACATCCCCTTCATCGGACTCCAGAGTTGGAACGACGTCTACCTGACCGGCGTGGGCGGCGAAAGCACCCTCCTGTTCACCGACACGGTCGGGTTCAGCGGTGACCGGGGGACCGGGGTCTGGGCCTCACCGATCGGCGGCGGCGCCTTCCGGACGAGCGGTGGCCAGTTCGTCCACCTCGCGGGACGGCCCTACCGAATGAACCATGATGTCCTGCGGCAGAACGTGGAATACATCCTCGAATACTACCTGGACGAACCCTATACCTCGATCAGTTCGGTTCCCGGGGAGAATACGGTGCAAAGCGTCCCGGCAACCCTGGACCAGAATTTCCCGAACCCCTTCAACCCGGTCACCACCATCAGCTTCCGTCTGGCCGCTCCAGGTCCGGTCCGGTTGAAGGTGTACGACGTATCGGGTCGATTGGTCAGAACCCTCATCGATGAGGATAAAGCGACCGCGGGAGATCACAAGACCGTCTGGAACGGGCTGGACCACTCCGGGCGCGCGGCGGCCGCGGGGGTCTATTTCTACAATCTGGAAACCGCGGGATATTCCCGGACCAGGCGCATGACCATGGTGAAGTAGGAGTTGGCTCGCTCAGGGTTCGGCGCGAAGTTGTTGCCGAAATCGAAAATGATCTTTACTTGAATACCAAACCCCTGGCAGGCTGTCCGCTGGGGGTTCCCGGGTCCGGTCAAGTCCCGGGAAAATCAAGAAAGGATTGTTGCCATGGATAAACCCAAGATCGCCGGTAGGAAACCTTTCGTCCTGGAGCTTTCCGCCGGGCAGTACGCTTACTGCGCTTGCGGCGAATCCAGGAACCAGCCGTTTTGTGACGGCGCGCATCGCACCACTCCCTTCCAGCCCGAGATGTTCACCCTGGTTGAAGATAAGACGGTGGCCCTGTGCGCCTGCAAGCGCAACGCGGGCGGTCCCTACTGCGACGGCTCCCACGTCAAGTTGGAGTCCGAATAACGCCGTCGAGACATGAGCGGCTCGTTTCCCTGGACGTGTTCCGCGGCCTGACGATCGCCCTGATGATCCTGGTCAACAATCCCGGGTCGTGGGGGCATATCCACCCGCCTTTGCGTCATGCCGCCTGGCACGGCCTGACCCCGACGGACCTCGTCTTCCCTTTCTTTCTGTTCATCGTGGGGGCGGCGGTATCTCTCAGTTTCGCCCGGCGTACGGCCACCGGCGCCACGCGTGGCGGACTGGTCCGTAAGATCGTTTCCCGGTCCGCGATCATCTTCGCCCTGGGTTTGTTGCTCAACGGCTTCCCCTTCAACATCCCCTTGAACGCGACCATGGCCGCGGATTTTTCGTTGTCCAGGATCCCGGAAAGCCTGGCGGACCTGCGCATCCCGGGCGTGCTGCAACGGATCGCCCTGTGTTATCTGCTGGCGGGTCTGGCGGTGGTTCTGGCCGGCCGTAACCGTAACCGCGTCCTGGTCACGGTCGGTTTTCTGGTGTTGTACGAACTGCTGATGCGTCTGCCGCTGACACCCGGGTGGGGCGCCGGCAGTTTCGACCTGCCGGACAATTTTGTCAGGTGGGCCGATCTTCATCTGTTGGGAGCAACCCACCTCTACAAGGTCGGGGATATTCCTTTCGATCCGGAAGGTTTGGTGTCCACCCTGCCGGCCGCGGCCACGACCATGGCGGGATTTTTTGCGGGGGAATACCTCCAGGGACCCCTGCTCTTGACGACGAAGCTGCGCAGGCTCGGTCTGACGGGTTCGGGACTGGCGGCCGCCGGTCTGCTCGCCTGCCCGCTGGAACCGGTGAACAAGCAGTTGTGGACCGCAAGCTATGTCCTGCTCACCGGAGGCCTGGCCATGATCACCCTGGCCTTCTCTTCGTGGATGATCGATGTCCGGAAGTGGCGCGCCGGTACGCTGCCCGCCGTGGTCTTCGGCAGCAATCCCCTGGTGGCTTTCGTGGGCTCGGGCATCCTGGCCCGCACGCTGGTTCTCGTTCAGACGATGGACGCCCAGGGGCACTCCGTCAGCCTCAAACGCTGGATGTATGAAGGGATCTTTGTCCCGCTGGCGGGCCCGGTGAACGGGTCACTTCTGTATGCCGTCGCCAACGTGATTTTCTGGCTCGGTATCCTGTGGATTCTTCATCGAAGGAAGTTATTCATCAAAATCTAAAACAGGATTTACATGTGATTCACAATTGCCACCCCTCCAAGAAAGTGAATTGGGTATTTTCGTCACTTTTTGCTGCGAGATCATCGATTTAATACCAACACAATCCGATTTTATGAAAAAAAATATCCACGGGACTGGTTTTTTGGGCTGGAATATGGTACGGTCTGCCTCAGAAGAGCGCATCGAACGACTCCTGCATCCAGCATCTCGCGCCATGCAGAAACCCGTTCATGCTTTTCGGATTATCAGTAATGGTTCTCTCTATGAATTCGCCCACCGGTTTGAGAATGACTGGTTTATTCATTAGGACCTGAGGGAGTGGCCCTGTTTCTGGTGGTTAGTTTTAACATCGGGGGTTTTATGATGAAAAAATCGATACCGTTCATGGCCATGGTGCTGGTTGTCGTTTTTGCGATTCCCGCATTCGGTCAGACGTCCGTCATCGACTACTACGGCTATGCCTGGGAGACGGGGGGATTCCCTCCCAGTGACGCTGGCGATGTGCTGATCTTCACTGGTGTAGGCAACTACGCCGACCCCGTGTTCGGGGTGGACATTGGCCCCGGGGGTACTGAGGAACTCACGTTCTACATGTACGACCTGGTCAGCACCGGGGAAGTGGACATCGGCGGCGGCACCCTGATGATCAATTACACGGGTGGACTTCTCGAAATCTATCGGGATTCCGCCATGAATGCCGATTGGGGAATCAATCCTCCGAACCCCACTTCGCCGAGCACGTTCATTGACGGCACCCTGTTCTTCCTGGGTTCCTTCACCTCCATGACGATGTTCCTGAACCCCGTTTCCGGGGGCTCCTACGAGGGCTTCCTTAACGGCCTCGGCGGGACAATGATCGATGAAGTCTGCACCGGATGTGTCTACACCTGGGGCGGGAGCTTCGTTCCGGCCAGCACCGGCGCGCAGGTTCCCGACGGCTACGACCTCCAGGTTGACGGGGTCTTTGAAATCGAGGAAGCCGTTTCCACGGAAGATACCAGCTGGGGTTCCGTGAAAGCCCTGTTCAACTAGAATTCCGGTCGCCCTTGGGCGCCTTTTCAACTTTGGAGGATGTAACATGAGGACTCGGATAACCTTGCTGGTGCTGGCGCTGCTCCTGATGGCAGTTCCGGCCTCCGCCCAGCAGCTCTTCGACTTTCTTGGCCAGACGGTCGTTCCCGGCGCTGTCGGGGGCCTCCTGAACATGGACAGCGTTATGCGCGACCCTGCTCCTGGCACCACCCCCATCCCACTGGATTTCGCGAACTACGAGTATACCCTGGTGGTGACGAACCTGGTCCTGGACTCGGGTGATGGTTCAATTGCGACCCCCCAGAACTACTCCAACGGTACGCTGGTCATCTATGAAGACAATACCACGGCCGCGGATTACGCCAATCCGGCCACGTTCAGTGATGGTACGGCCATCCTGATCGGCGTCATCACCACGTTGAACCGCACCATGTACACCGCCACCCTCGGCTCGGCCGCGGGCTGGGTGGACTGGACCGGCGGCACCCGCCTGGACGACATCGCTCCGGTGGATCAACTGGGATGGCCTTTCCTGACGGGCATCAGCGCCCGCGTGGACAACGTGGAACCCGGCTATGACGAGGAGTGGGACGGCAAATGCGAGCCCGAAGAGCCCATCGTGGACATCGAGGGAATGTCCTGGGGTTCGGTGAAGGCACTGCTGCGCTAGACCGCGTTTGAATTTTAATTAAGAACCCCGCTTTCTTCGGGAGGTGGGGTTCTTTAAATTTAGTCCAGAGGATGGAATGTGTTATAATTGATGTTTGGTGCGAAGGAACAGGGCGCTTGATCAAGAGGCGCCCGGCAGGGGCCATCATCAGAAACAGGGGATCCGAAGTGCGAACGTTGAAGAAATCCTTATCCGGTCAGGTCATTTCCGGCCGATTCGTCCTGTCCCTGGTGTTTGTGCTGTCGGCCGCGGCGGCTCTCGCCGATCCGCCTCCCGGCTATTACGACTCGGTGGATTACACCAGCCCCGCGACCGTGCGCGCCACCGTGCACAACATCATCGACGGCCACACGAAGATCCCCTACACCTCCTCCGCGACGGACACCTGGAACGTGCTCGAGCTGGCGGACCAGGATCCCAACAATTCCACGCGGATCATCGATGTGTACAAGAACCGCACCTACATCAAACACGGAGCCGGCAACGACGATTTCAACCGCGAGCATACCTGGCCCTCGAGCTATGGTTTCACCAATGACGGATCGACCAACATGCCCTATTCGGACTGTCACATGCTGATGCTGTGCGACATCAGCTACAACAGTTCCCGCAGCAACAACATCTATGACGACTGCGCTTCCGATTGCTCAAGCAAACCGGCCGACGACTACAATGGTGAGGTTGGCGTCAATTACCGGAACGCCACGGTATGGGAGACCTGGATCGGCCGTCGCGGCGACGTGGCCCGGGCCCAGTTCTACGCCGATGTCCGGTATTCGGGCGACACGGGCAGCGAACCCGATCTGATCCTGACGGACAACGCCAGTCTGATCGTCACCTATTCCTACAACGCCTCGGTGGCCCACATGGGCATTCTGCAGACCTTGATCCAGTGGCATAAGGACGATCCGGTGGACGACCGGGAACGGAACCGCAACGACGTGATCTACCCCTACCAGGGCAACCGGAACCCGTTCATCGACCACCCCGAGTTCGTGGCCTACATCTTCGAGGGCGTCATCAGCGGCGTGGAGAACGATCTGCCGGGCCAGGGGCCCGTGGCAGCCATCGTCGGCATCTACCCGAATCCCTTCAACCCGACGACCACCATCGATTTTTCCCTCACCCGGTCCGGTCCGGTCCGGGTCGAGATCTTCGCCGTGGACGGGAAGCTGGTCCGCACGCTGTTGAGCGACGATCGGGATGCCGGCGACCATCAGGTGCGCTGGGATGGGTTGGGGAATTCGGGCAGCCGGGTGTCCAGCGGGGCCTATTTCTGCAGGGTGCAGGGTGCGGGTGATTCCGACACCAAACCCCTGTTGCTGCTGAAATGATTTGAAATCTTCCTGCCAGGTTTGAAAGGGCCCGTCATCGGGCCCTTTTTTTTCGCCCGCCGGGGATTGCACGGGCCAGGGCGCGTCCGATCGGATAGAATGGTCGCCGGGCAATGGATTGCGGGGAATCGACCCGCGGAAAGGACGTCATGAAAGCCAATCGGCGACCTGGCTTTTTGATGACTTCGACCCTGGTCCTGGCACTTGCGGTGGCGCTTTGGCCCTCTTCGGCCGCCGCGGTGGTGGGAGAGATGGTGGGACAGGAGGTGGTCCGCTACCACGCTTCCACAGAGGCGCGGGACGGCGCCCTGCCGTCACTTTGCCTGGTGGCGCCCCTTGTTTCGTTGGGCCCCGTTCCAGAGGGCTGGGGTCTGGTCCCGGTTTTCCACCGGATCCAGGGCCGCACTTCGGTCTTCCTGGCCATCGACGAGGGAACCGATCTGTACGGCACAGGCGAAGTGCCCGGTCCCCTGCGGCGCAACGGTACCCGCACCGTGGCCTGGAATTTCGACGCCTATGGTTGGGACGGCAACGCCCTGAACCTGTACCAGTCCCACCCCTGGGTGTTGGCCGTGCGCCCGGATGGAACCAGTTTCGGGGTGATCGCCGACACGCCCAACCGCTGCCTGATCGATCTTCACCAGGGTATCCGTTTCGAGGCCGATGGGCGGGAATTTCCCGTGATCATCATCGCAGGCGCAACGCCCCAGGAGGTGGTCCGGGCTCTGGGCCGGCTGACGGGGACCATGCCCCTGCCGCCCAGGTGGGCGCTGGGCTATCACCAGTGCCGCTATTCCTACACGCCGGACGACCGGGTGCGCGAGATCGCCGACGGTTTCCGCGAACGGAACATTCCCTGCGACGTCATCTGGTACGACATCGACTACATGGACGAGTTCCGCTGCTTCAGCGTCGATAGCTGGAGCTTCCCCGACATGCGCGGTCTGAACGCCGAACTGCATGAAAAGGGCTTTCACACCGTGGCCATCATCGACCCGGGCATCAAGCAGGAGTACGGGTATCACGTTTACGATTCGGGCGACGCCATCGACGCCTGGGTACGGACCGGCAGCGGGGCGCCCTATGTGGGTTCGGTCTGGCCGGGCCGCTGCGTATTTCCCGATTTCACAAACAGCCAGGTCCGCGAATGGTGGGGCGGGCTCTACGGGCAGTTCCTGTCCCTGGGCATCGACGGCATCTGGAACGACATGAACGAGCCGGCGGTCTTCAACGTTGACGCCAAGACCATGCCGCGGAACAACCGGCACCGCGCCGATCCTGAGCTGGGCGGACCCGGTACTCACGCCAGGTTCCACAACGTCTACGGCATGCTGATGGCCAGGGCCACCTGGGAAGGGGTGCAGCGGGTGCGCCCGGATCAGCGGCCCTTCGTCCTGTCGCGGGCCAATCATCTGGGCGGCCAGCGCTGGGCGGCCTGCTGGACCGGCGACAACACCGCCAGCTGGGCCCACGTGGACTACTCGGTGAGCATGGTGCTGAACCTCGGTCTGTCGGGGCAGCCGATGTCGGGGACGGACATCGGCGGATTCGTGGGGGCCGGCACCGGCAAGATGTTTGCCCGTTGGATGGGGATCGGCGCGCTGCAGCCCTTTGCGCGGGGGCATACGGGGAAGGGGAACATCGACAAGGAGCCGTGGTCTTTTGGTTCGGATGTGGAAAAGACCTGCCGGCTGGCTTTGCAGAGGCGGTATCGGCTTTTGCCCTACCTGTATTCCCTGATGAGGGAGGCCGCGGAAACGGGTCTTCCCGTGGTGCGGCCGCTGTTTTTCGCTGATCCTGGAGATCCCGCCCTGCGCGGTCTGGACGATTCCTTTTTGTTGGGCGACGACCTGCTGGTGGCCTGCAACACCGGGCCGGGGGCGATCAGGCCCACGCCTGTCCTGCCGGTGGGGCGCTGGGTGCGGGTGAGCGTGGTGCCCGGCGACCTGGAAGATCCCGATCTGCCCGATCTGTACCTGCGCGAAGGAGCCGTGCTGCCGCTGGGTCCGGTGATGCAGTGGTCTGATGAGCGCCCGTTGGACGAGTTGGAGCTTCTGGTCAACCCTGGGCCCGACGGCCGGGCGATAGGGTACCTGTATGAAGACGATGGTGACGGCTATGGCTACCGCGAGGGCGCGTTCCGGGTGACGGAGTTTGTGGTGGCGGGTCCCGGGGAACCCGTGGAGGCGACAGTTGTGGACGGAGATTGGGAGCCGGGGATGTGGCGGATGGTGCTTCAGGATATTTCAAAATAGGGGGAAGCCTTGAGGGACCAAATTGACAACATTCCTTGAAATCCATTACTATCACTCACCACAATTCTCCA
>CBDURF010000098.1:0-12983 GCA_965369705.1 uncultured bacterium | reverse complement strand
TGCTCGAACGCCGGGGCGCAGGCCGCCAGCGAAGCAAGGCACTTGGCGAGATCGGCGCTCGAGTTGTAGTGAATGATGACGACGGCGAGTTTCAAGGATTCTCCAGACAGAGGGGTCCGCGGCCTCAAGGGATCCGGCGAAAGCGAAGGGCCCAGACCATCCACATGGCCTCCACGATGATTCTTTTCGACATTTTCGAAACCCCGACCTGCCGGTCCACGAACATGATGGGGATTTCCTTGATCCGCAGTCGGCGTTTCCAGCAGTGGAAATTCATTTCGATCTGGAACGAGTACCCGTCGCTCTTGATCCTGTCCAGCGGCAGCATCTCCAGCGTCGTCCGCCGGAAACACTTGAAGCCTCCCGTGCTGTCCTTCAAAGACATGCCCGTCACCAAAGCCGCATAACGGTTGGCGCCCACGCTCAGGACGAGCCGTCGCAGGGGCCAGTTGACCACGGTGATGCCGTGCAGATACCGGCTCCCGAGCACCAGGTCATGGCTTTCGATTTCCACCAGGAATTCGTCCAGAGCCTCGGGATCGTGGCTGAAGTCGGCGTCCATCTCGAACACGGCCTCGAAATCCGTTTTGGCCAGGATCCACTTAAAGGCGGCGATGTAGGCCGCCCCCAGGCCCTGCTTGACCGGCCGTTCCAGGATTCGGACCCGGCCGCCGAACTCAGGCAGACCCTTGACGATGTCCGCGGTGCCGTCGGGTGAACTGTCGTCCACGACCAGGACACTGAGCCGCTCGTCGCGGGCCAGGATCAGGGGCACCAGGCGGCCGATGTTGTCGGCCTCGTTGTAGGTCGGTACGACGACCACGGCTTTCCGCAGATTCAATTTCTCCACGGCCGGGCCTTCACGCTTGGAATCATTCATCGTCTGTACGATCTCCGGTCTTCGCTTCCCTCCGGAAGCGTCCCATGGGAATCAACAACAAGGCCAACAGGATCACCCCGCTGACCGAAAGAGTCAATCCCGCTTGAACCGAGGCGTCGCGGTAATGGAATCGGACGGTATGACGGCCCGCCTCCAGGGCCACCGCCCGCAGCACCAGGTCGGCCTCCAGCAGGATCCGGTCGGCCCCGTCCACCTGGACCCGCCAACCCGGAGCCATCATGTCCGATAGCAAAAGCAGGGCCGGAACAGGGCTTTCGGTCTCCAGGACCACCTCGTTCATGGAATCGACGACAAAAACCGGCGCCGGCAGGGTGGAAGCCGCGGGTATCGGGATCGGAACAGGCGCCTGGTCCAGGATGACCGTGCCGGCCACGTCGATGTCGCCGGCCTGGATACCGTCCAGAAACGGCTCCAGAGCGTCCTTTTCCGGCAACGAGTCGACCAACCGCCAGACAGTCATCAACCGGGCGCGGGGCAGGGCCGACCGGTTGTGGTAGAACCAGGGATTCCCTTTGTGAACGGGTTGGCGATCAAGGTCGCAGCCAAGGGCGGCCAGGGCGACGAATTCCGCTTCGCCGAAAGGACCTCCGAAGGCAACCACGCGGCCTGCGAGCCAGGACGCCAGACGGCCCGCCGGTTGCTCGCTGAACAGCCGTTTGCGGATGGGCTCGTAGCTGGCAAGCTTGGCGGGGTGGTAGCCCCCCAGAGACCTGATCCCATCGGCCATCCAGATGTTTTGACCGCCCAGGGGCCCCAGGGGCCAGACCCGCTCGTGCCCGAGAACACCAGTGAGAACCTCAGCCGCGGGACCGGGTTTATCCCGGTCCTTCCGGACATAGGGACGGCCCATGGGCTGGGCCGCCATCAGGCGGGGCCTGCCTGCCGCATCAACACCCACCTGCTGCAGAGACCGCTCAGGATAGACGATGCGCCTGTCCACCGCGAGCAGGTCGGTGGCCACCAGGATAACCAGGACCCAGACCAGACCCCGGCGGCGGAAACCTTCGTTACGCAGGGAGTACCAGAAAGCCGAGCCGGTCGCCATCAGGATCAGACCGATCCGGATCAGATCGGCCCGGTGCAGAAGCCAGGCTTTCTCCAGAATGATGGCGGGCGCCTGCCGGCCCGCTTCGGCCGCCAAAGAGGCCAGGCCAGCTTCATAAGGCCCCCGGAACAGGGAGGCGCCGCCCCCCAGAAAAAAGACCAACCCCACCAGCCCCAGCGTCGCGGGTAAAACAACCGGCGGGAAGTTCGTCGATTCACGGTCCCGCCAGGAAGCCGCGCCCCGGGCCGCCAGGATCGCCAGGGCGAAGGCCACCGTGATCAGGATCATGGAAGGGATCCTGAACTTGTTGAAGAACGGCAGCCAGCCGTAGAGCCATTCGTAGACGCCGAAGCCGAAATTCCCGAAGGAAATCAGGACCGCCAACACGGACATCAGGCCCAGAGCGGCGGTGAGGCCGCGGCCGCCACGGGACCAACCGGCAGCCGCCAACAGAAACAACAGGACCCCGAAGTAGTTGGGGTAATCGGCGATAGGCATATGGCCCAGGTAGGTGGCCTTGCCGAAGCCCGCGGCCGCGGGCAATACGAAGGTGCCGAGTTCCTTCGGCGCCAGGGACCACCCGGTGGCGTAGTCCAGGCCCACGCCCCCACCACCGGCGGTATCCTGGCCGCGAATGGAGATGGCCGCGTAGTCGTGAACCGGCAGGAGCATGATTCCGCCGATCATGAAGCCCAGACAGAGCCCAAGCATCAGGAAGCCAAGGCGCCGCCAACGCACGGCTGCCTTCACGGACCGCAGGTGGGGCTCGAAAGGCCGGACGGTGGTCCACAAACCCAGCCAACCGATCACCAGCAGGGTGTAATAAGTGATCTGGACGTGGCCGATGAGGATCTGGAGACCCAGCATCAGACCCGTCATGCCGATCGCACGCCTGCCGCCGCCGTCGAGAACCTTCAGGGCCCAGCCGACGACCCAGGGCAGGTACATGGCCGCCACGAGTTTGGACCCATGTCCGTGAACCCCCCAGGCCACGACCTTGGGAAACAGGAGCCAGACAACCGCGCCCAATACCAGGAACCCCAACGGCAGTTTCCAGCGCGACAACAGCCAAGCCATGCCCAGGCCACCCATCAGCAGATGGCCCAGCATCCAGGTCAACGGCGCGAAGCGGACCTGGTTCTGCAGAAAATTGAAGACCGCGGTAGGCGGGTACAGGAACTTGACGTAGGCAAGGGATCCGAACGAGGGCATGCCGGCGAAGAGAAAGGGATTCCACAGGGGATAGTGTCCCTCGGCGAGCACGGCGTCTCCCGCCCGCCCGAAGGCCTCGGCGTTGCTGGAGTCACCGCTCTGAAAAACCTCGGCGCGAAACATGGGTCCGGGGTACAGCACGGCCAGAAGAAGCCAAAGGACAAAGGCCATGAGAAGCCAGCGTCCCCATCCCTTATCCGCAAAAAGATCCCCTGCCCATGGCGGCCAAACAGAAGCAGGTAGAACAGACCAGCGGGCAGGATTCTCCTGTCCTGCGGACCCCTTTTTCCTGGTGCTTTTTCTGGCCAATTTGTTCTCCCACACAAAATTCCGACGACGTGGCGTTGATGATATCATTTCCGGGCCGCCGGTGTCCACCGGTCACCCTTCTGGTGCGCCACCGCTGCGAATCAGTATTCCCGGCCCCGCATTTCATCGAGGGCGCCCTGCACGACGGCCAGGGCGGTGGCCAGCCGGCCGTTCACCAGGTGCCAGCAGGCATGCCCTCCCAGGTAGACCGCCTGGGTCAGAAACAGGACCGGCCGCCGTCGTGGCGGCCAATGCTTGCGCAACAGGCGGATGTGACTGCGGCTTCTCAGCCAGACCTTGCGGGGACTCTGGCTGCCGACCGAAGCGCTGACCTTGTGCAACACCAGAGCCGACGGAACGTGGAGGATCCGCCCTCCCGCCTCGGTGATGCGTAGCGAGTAGTCCGCATCTTCGCCATAGAAAAAGAACTGTTCGTCCAACTCGCCCACTTCGCCCAGGACCCGGGGCGCCAGAAGCAGGGCGCAGCCCGTACCGTAGTCCACGTAGCGCTGGGAAGGATCCAGCCGGCCGGTCAGGCGGCGGATCCCGTCGTGCCTGATCCAACCGCTCCAGCGCCCGATCAGGCCGCCGTCATACCACGCGCGAGCCGGATCGGCCGCATAGCAGATGCGGGGTGTGGCCGCCCAGGCCAAGTCGTCGCCCTGCAGGGCAGCGGTCAGACGCTGAAGGCTGCCGCCGGGAACGATCGTGTCGTTGTTCAACAACAGGATGCAGCCGGCGAAACCCTCGTCGCGCAACCGCCGCAGGGCCACGTTGTTCCCGCCGGCCCAGCGCAGGTTCTCTCCCGTCTCGATGATCTCCACTTCCGGGTGGTGCATGCTGGTCCAGGCCACGGAATCGTCTTGTGATCCGTTGTCCACCATGATGATGCGCAGGGAGGGATAGCCGGAGTCATGCAGGGAGCCGAAGCAATCGGCCAAGTGGCCCCGGCCGTTCCAGTTGACCACCACCACGGCCAGTTCGCACGGAGGCGTCCCGGAACCCTGCTCAGACACGGCGGGCGATCCTGAATTCCTCTTCCGGCCTACGGCCGGCCACCACCAGTTCGGCGATCAGGCCCAGGCTGATGAACTGCAGAGCCAGCAGGATGAATACGAGCCCGAGTAGAAGGATCGGACGCAGGTGAAGACCGTTGCCCATCAGCCACCAGACGAGGAAATAAAAGCTGATACCTCCGCCGACGACCATGAAGGCCAGACCGGCCCGACCGAAGAAGTGCAGCGGCGAAGTGCGCCGAGCATGCAGGAAGTAGACGGTCAGCAGGTCGAGGAAACCGTTGATGAACCGGGCCATGCCGTACTTGGTCCGGCCGTACTTGCGGACGAAGTGGCGAACGGGCATTTCGGTGACCCGAAAACCGTCCATGTGCGCGAGGGCCGGCACGTAACGGTGCATCTCGCCGTAGAGCTTCACCCGGCGAGTCACCTCGCCGCGATAGGCTTTCAGGCCGCAGTTGAAATCATGGAGTGCCAGGCCGCACATTCGGCTGGTGAACCAGTTGAAGATCTTGCTGGTATTGTTCTTGATGAAGTTGTCCTTGCGATCCTGCTTCCAGCCGGAGACCAGGTCCCAACCCTCCTCGATCCTGCCCACGAGGGCGGGAATCTCCGCGGGATCGTCCTGAAGGTCGGCGTCCATGGTGATGACGATGTGGGCCGAGACGGCACGGAAACCCGCGGCCAGCGCGGCTGCCTTGCCGAAATTGCGCCCGAAGGAAAGGCCGTGGACCTGCGACCTGGATGCGGCCAGTTCCTCCACAACCCCGAAGGTCCCGTCGGTACTGCCGTCGTCGATGACCCAGACTTCCCAGGTGCGCCCCAGCGTGGTGATCGCCTCGTCGATACGATCCACCAGTTCGGGCAGGGATTCGGCCTCGTTGAAGGCCGGCACGACCACCGCGATATCACAGCGGGGCGCGCCGTCCACCGAGGGAACAAGCTTGTCGTTCATCCCTGTTGCCTCCTGGCGATGGCCCAGTCCACTTCCCGGGCCAAGCCCGTGGCGAAGTCCACGGTCGGCCGGTAACCGATGGTTTCCTCCACATGGGTGCGGTCGGCGAAGGTATTCTTGACGTCCCCCGTGGCTGTCTCCCGGTATTCCACCCTGGCCACGAGACCGGGCGCCCGGGCGACCAGAAGCTCCTGCAGCTGTTCGAGGGTATCCTTGAAAATCAGCCGGCTGCCGCCGCCGGTATTGAACACGGCCCAGTCCTCGTCGCCGACGACGGCCAGCAGGTTGGAGCGGACCGCGTCGGCGACATAGGTGAAGTCCCGGGTCTGCGATCCGTCGCCGTACACCTGGAAGGTCCGCCCGTCCAGGGCGGCTTCGATGAACTTGCGGAAAGCCATGTCGGGTCTTTGCCGGGGTCCGTAGACGGTGAAGTACCGCAGGCTGCTGGTGGGCACCCTGAAATTCATGGCGTAAAGCACGCAGAGGTGTTCGGCGGCCATCTTGGTCACACCGTAGGGCGACCGCGGTTGGGGCAGGGCTTGTTCGGTCACCGGCAGTACGGACTGATCGCCGTAGACGGAGCTGCTGCTTGAATAGACGAACCGCACCAGGGAGCCACGGACGGTCTCATGGCGGCAGGCTTCGAGCAGGCGTTGCGTGGCCAGGACGTTGCGTCCGAGATACTCATGGAAATAATCCCCCCAGCTGGCCCGCACCCCCGCCTGGGCGGCCAGGTGGAAACAGGCCGTCTGGCCCACCAGCAGATCGACCGGAGCTAGTTCCAGGAGGTCTTCCTCGCGAAAGGTGAACCGCTCATGGTCCAGAAAACCCGCCATGTTTTCCCGTTTGAGGGCGACATCGTAGTAGTCGGTCAGGCTATCGACGCCCGTGACTACACAGCCCAGCTCCAGCAGGGCCTCCGTCAGGGTGCTGCCGATGAATCCGGCGCAGCCGGTCACGACCACCGGAGCCCCCGGCCTGAGTACCTCGACGACCCGTGCGGGCAACGAGGCGACGGTGTCCCTGAGCTCACTGCCCTCCATCGATATCCCCCACGGCCTCGTCGATGCGTTGCTGTTCCCGTCGCAGGGCCTCTTGCCTCATCTCTTCAAGCCCCTGCACCATGTCCGGTGGTCTTTCCCCGGTCCGGAGTTCCCAGGCGTCCAGAACGCCTTCGGCTTCGGCGCGCATCCCGAGGGCCTCGAAGATACGGAATTGGAGCTGGTAGTAGAACAGACGGTCGGGATAATCGGCCACCTGCCGGGCGATCCAGTCGACGGCCAGATCCGTGGCGCCGCCTCCGATGATGCCCTTCAGGGTATTGAAGAGGATCCGCTCCTCGATTTCGCGGGGCACGTTGCCCTGCAAGGAGCGAAGGAACTCATCGGCCCTTTCGTCCTGGTAGGCCTGCACCAGCAGCAGGGGATAATATTCCAGGGCAAGGTCGTTGAACGGCGCGATTTCGAGGCTTGCTCCGAAGGCGATCACTGACTTCAGCAACAGCCGCTGGTACTCCTCGCTGTCGGTTCTGGCCACCTGGCTGGACTGGATGTAGTACTCGTATCCAGCGCGATTGAGGGCGGCGGGATAGTTGCCGAGCAGATGCCGGGCGTTGGTGTTCCGGAAGACGTCGGTCCGGGATTTTCCGATCATGCGGACCAGGGTATCCAGATCCGCAACGGAGAGCCGATGGTCCGACCCACCCAATTCAGGCTCTTCGCGATCGCGGGCCAGGCCGGCCATCTCATGGTAGCGCCGTTGACGGGCGGGAGTGTCCCCGTCCATGAGCGCGCCCAGGCGGTAGACACCGAAAACATTCTCCAACACCTTCTGGGCGTCCACACGGGGCATCCCTTCAGGACCCGCGGTCCCGGTCAGCCGGTAGGCCATTCCCTCCATCATCATGTTGGAAAAGTAGCGGGCCATGTTCTCCTGGGGGATGGTGACGGCGAAGAACACCGGATGCTTCGCGCGCTCGAAGTTGGTCGTGATGATGTCGTGGACTACGTAGTCCTTGATCATCAGGACGGTGCGTTCGCCCGTCTTGGGGTCATCGAAAGCACGGTGGCGCAGGGCGTCGATCTCCTCGTCGCCGCGCTTCATGGCCAGCGGTTTCTCCGGACTGTGTTTGAGCTGCTTGATGTACCAGGCCAGATTGACCAGGGACAGGTTGACCACGGTGACGTCCGTGCGGAATTTCTCGACTTCCTGCAGGTACCAGATAGGGAAAGTGTCGTTATCCCCGTTGGTGAAGATGATGGCGTTCTGGTCCAGGCCCGCCAGGATGTTCCAGGCGTATTCAAGAGCGATCCGGTTGTCGCTGTTGTCGTGTTCGAAGTACTTGGTTTGTCCCGGGAAGGCCGGCAGCAATGATACGACCAGCAACACGGCGGCGGTGGTCAGACCCAGCGGACCGATCTTCACCCGGGGAATGCCCTTGCGCCAATCCACGCCGGCGGCCTCGGCCTGGTCGGCGGATTTCCCTTCGCCCCCCACCGCGTACCGCATCAGGGCGGAAGCCCCCAACCCGATGAAAACGGCGAAGAACATGAAGGCCGCGAAGTAGAAGTAGTCCCGATCGCGCACCTCGTGGTCGGTGAAGTTCAGGTACAGGGTCAGGATTTCCCCGTTGATCACATAGCTGATCAACGGCAGGAAGATGAGCGGCCGGAGCCGGCGCAAGCCCTGGAACAAACCGACCAGGGCCAGAAAGATCGGGCCCAGGACGGTGGTGACGATGGTCAGGGTGCCGTGTCCCGGCCCGAGAAAATAGAACTGCTTGAACAGGTAGTTGTAGTAGTAACCGTACTGCCAGATCAGCGGGGCCCGACGTTCAAAGGGATCCAACGGCGGATACTGCTCGCGGCGGATCACCGACATGAGGGTCTCGAAGTTGTCGGGCGCGGTCTGATTGATGAACGGTTCGGGACTCGCCCCGGCGCGGATCAGCATCATCACGTGCACGGTCAAACCGACGAAGAACAGGGCGCTGCCCACCAGGGCGAAGTGCCGGCCCTGGAAACTGCGGACCATCACCACGATCAGATAGGCGGCCAGGATCAGGATGACCAGTCCGTTGTTGCGGGTCGCGGTGGAAAGCAGGAACACGAACAGACCGAGGCTCATCAAGACCAGATCGAAGGCCGGCAACTGGCGACGCGAGGCCAGCAGGACCATCACGAAAATTCCCGGGTAGACCAGGATGCTGCCCAGGTGGAACCCCACCCCCAGGGCCAGCAGATAGATCATCAGCACGAGCAGGTTGTTGCTGCCCGTGTGTTCGCGGTGATCGTACCACCTGATGGCCAGCCAGGTGAGCAACGCCATCATGAAGGCCGACAATCCGTACACCTCGGCCTCTATGGCGTTGTTCCAGAAGGTCTCGGAAAAGGCCAGGAAGAAAGCCCCGACCACGCCCCCGACGTGGGCCAGCCAACCGGCATCGGGATCGGCCCGCCTGGCCAGTTCCCAGATGATCAGGTAGATGAGAACCACGGCCAACGCGCTGAAGAAGGCCGACATGAAATTGACGGCCCAGGCCGTGTGCAGGGAAACCTGGGTGATGTCGGCCGAACCGAATACGACGTCGAACAGGCGGCCCACCAGGACATACATGGGCGTGCCCGGCTGGTGAGGCACACCAACGATGTGGCTGGTAGTGATGAATTCCCCCGCGTCCCAGAAGGGGGTCGTGGGATTCAGCGTGGCGATATAGACCCCGAGGGTCACCAGGAAAACACCGCCGGAAATCAGCAGTTGGGGACGGCGCAGCCACTTATCGATCAAAATATCACCTTCGCCCGGAGTTCGTGAAACATGAAGGAGCCCGGAACCGGACCGCCGAAATCCACCGTAAACTAACACACCCGATGGGGAGCAACAACAATTGGGTGAACTAGTTCCTGCTTCTCGTGGACCGGCCCCACTTGCCGAGCCAGAGCAGGATTCCGCCCTGCAGGCTGAACACCACCTGGACCAGATATGCGGCCACCTCCATGGCCACCGCCTGGCCGGCGGTGAGCCCGGCCCAGATCAACAGATTGGCTGAAACGGATTCCCGCAGGCCGATGCCGTTGATGGTCACCGGCAGGGTCAGGCTGATCGCCAACAGGGGAATGAGCACCAACAGCTGCAGGACCTGTTCCCCCGCCAGGGAAAAACCAAGACCCAGGGCCACAAGCAGATGAGTGGCCAAACGCAGGAGCTGGACGGCCAGGCTGAACAGGAAGATGCCGTTCAGCCAGCGCACCTTGGGCCGGTACAGGCCGAACTCAGTGGTGATTTTTTCCAGTTGTCCGGCCAGCTTTTCCATCTTCAGGGCGTGGAACAAGCCCGGCAGCTGCGACCCGATCCGCCGGGACAGCAGGAAAGCCAGGATCATGGCCAGCATCAACAGGACGGGGATCAGGAACAGTGCGCTGCCCGGCAAGGGAATTCCGGCGATCGAGACGATGGCCATGACCAGGACACCAAGAGTGGTCAAGGCGCCCAGGCCGATCAGGCGGTCGAGCAGGGTGGCGCAGAAGACCCCGTGGGGGCGATGCTCCTGACGGCCCAGGTCGACGATCTTGTAGGCGTCACCCCCGACGTTGGCCGGCAGGAAATTGTTGAAGAAAAGGCCGATGAAATACAGCCGCTGGATTTCCCGCCGCGGGGCCGCGATCCCTGCCACCTTCAGGATCCAGGACCACTGCAGCGCACCCCCGAAAGCCGACAAGCCGTACACCGCCAGGGAAGCCAGCAGCCAACCCCAGCGGGGGCTTTCCACGGCTTGGCGAATCTCCTCAAGGGACAGGCGGGACAACAGGAAGCCTATCAGGACGGCGCTTACGATCAGCTTGGCCAGAAAGACCAGCATCTTCCGGGTCCGCCCGCCTCTACCTCCATGTTTCTCTGAAGAAATCACGCGGTCCCCTTTCGGCCGCCGCGGGAAACGACTTCACCGAAGAGTTCGAGGGATTCCTCCACGCAACGAGGCCAGCTGAAGGTGCCCGCCCATTCGCGGGCCGCCTCGCTCCGCCGCCGGAATAGGTCGGGGTCCCGCAGGATCTTCAGGGCTTCGCCGGCAAAGGCCCCATGGTCGCCGTAGGGCACCAGGGAGCCGGTGATTCCGTCCCGGACGGAGTCCTTCAGACCGGGCCGATCGCTGGCCACAACCGGCAGGCCGCACTGGTTGGCCTCCACCACGGTCAGCCCCCAGCCCTCCTTCGGACTCGGGTTCAGGAACACGTGGCACTGGTGGAGGGTAGCCACCAGTTCCTCCCAGGGCATGAAGCCACGGAATTCGACCTTGTCCTGAAGACCCAGTTTACGGGTCAGGTTCCGCAGACGGGACTCGTCGGGGCCGCGGCCCATGATCAGCATTCGGGCCGCCGGCATCTCGCTTTGGATGATATCGAAGGCCCGGATCGCCACATCGAGACTCTTGTAGCGGCGCAGGCGACTCCAGCTGACCACCAGCGGCGTCTCGCTGCGGGGCGGCGGGGCGGGCAGGGTGAACCGCTCGTGCTCCAGGCCGCAGAAGATGGTTCGGATGCGCGCCCCGTCCATCCCACGGGCGATCAGGTCGTCCCGGGTCGAGGGGCTGATCACCTCGAAATCCACGTCCCGGTAGATGCGCTGAATCAGGCTCTCGGCGCCGTAGACGTAGGTGGCCGTCACCGGATTGGTCTCCCGGTACACCGTCGTTCCGAACAGGTGGGGCACGATGGCCACCAGGGGCACGTCGCCCCGGTACAGTGGTGTGTAGAAGGGGATCTTGTTGATGTCCTCGACCAGCAGGTCGAAGGACCGGGTCTTGAGCAGTCGGCGCACCACGGACGGCAAGGTGAAGTTGGCCACCATCCAGTGGCCGTGCCGGTGAATGTTCACCCCGTCTATGACGTCGCGCCGGGGGGCGCCCTTGTAGCCCGAGCAGACCAGGTCGACATCCCAGCCGGCCGCCACCGCGCCCTTGAGAATGTGGTGCAGGTGCAGTTCCGCTCCGCCCCCTAGAGGATCATTGATGTCGCGCCAGTTGACCGCCAGGATCCTCAGGACACAGCCTCCGGTTTGCGGGCCACCACCCCGATGGTAGGCGTGGTGTAGAGGGACAATCGCGTCTTGCCGAAGGCGCGGCGCCAGGCTTCGCCCAGCCGGGCCAGTGGAGGAATCGGCTCCGGATGCATCGGCAGCTTCCGCCCGGTCCGGGTCAGGATGACCTTGCGCAGGGCGCGGTACCACAACCCCGGCACCATCCAGTCGCCGTAGCTGCGGGTGATTTTTAACCCTTCTCCCTCCACCATCTTTTCCAGTTCCAAGATCGTGAATTCGGTTTCCCAGCCGGCGAACCATTTGTCCAGGGCGATGAGCATCTTCTTGCCCAGGGTGTAGTAATGGAAGGTCTGGGGCACGTCGATCACCAGGTGTCCACCTGGCTTGAGCACGCGGATATTATCGCGCAGCAGGGGATAGGGATCGGGGAAATGTTCCAGCAGGCCCTGGTGAAAGACAACGTCGAAGGTTCCGTCGGGAAACGGCATGGCCGTGCCGTCGCCACACACCGGCGCCACCGTCACGTCGGCCATGTCCGCGGCCTTGATGGTCAGCCCAAGGGAACCCGGCACGTAATCGAGAGTCAAGACCTCCGCGCCCGCCTTGGCCAGGGCCACCGCGTCGCGGCCGGTGCCCGCCCCCACTTCGAGGACTCGCTTGCCGGCCAGGTCACCATTGCCCGCCAGGTCGAAAATACCCGTGATCTCCCGCACCATCCGGCCGTCGGTGCCGTACACATCATCCAGATCGAGGTTGTCGGCCTCTTCCCAGAATCTCTGCCAGTGTGCGGGGGTGGATTCTCTCACGTGGTGTCCTCGCTGTCGTTCGACTTTGGGGATTCAGAAGCCTGGGGATAGACCTGGCCCGCCGCCTTGTCCAGGATCCCGTTGACGAAACCCACCGCGTTTTCGTCGCAGTAGCGGTGGGTCAGTTCACAGGCCTCGTTTATGACGACCTTGTAGGGGACATCGGGGCTGTGCTTGAGCTCGGCCAGGCCGATGGTCAGGATGACGACTTCCAGGGAACCCAGGCGCGAAGGATCCCATTTGCTGCTGACCAGCGAGTTCAACCACGTGTCCAGATCCGCGGCGTTCTGTTTGACCTTTCCGGCCAGGTCGCGGGCGAAATCACCGGTTTCGTCGGCGGATTCCCGGCGGGCCAGCTGGTCGTCCAGGGTGTCGATCAGGTTTGCGCCGCTGATCAACGAGGCGTACATCGACTGCAGAACGATTTCCCGGCCTTTTCTGCGCTTGCCCACGAGCTATTCCCCTGTCAAAGATCAAGAATTGAGAAAATGCCCGTCTGTGCAGAAAGTTCCGCAAATCAGGCCTGAATCAAGAAAAAAGGGGGAAGACGGCGCCTTCCCCCACACAAGTTTAACCGGACGGGCCCTTAAATGCAACCGGGCCCTTTCGGGCATATCCGGATGGGATGAACGAACGCTCCATGTAGTGGCCGATAAATCGGTTACGAGGTGCCGGAATGGACAGGATCACCCAGTTGACAAGGGGA
>CBDURF010000097.1:0-13026 GCA_965369705.1 uncultured bacterium | reverse complement strand
TCGTCAGGGGAAAACTGGTCATCGCCGCAGGCGGGGTTGCGTAATTTTCATTTCAACAGGGAGAACCCTTGATGCCGTACCCGGAGCAGATTGTCGCCCCCATGCGGGCGGAGCTTGTAGAGATGGGTGTGCAGGAACTGCGCACCACCAGTGAAGTCGAAGATTTTTTCGCGGGGAAGGAAGGCACTTCCCTTTTGCTGATCAATTCGGTCTGTGGTTGCGCCGCAGGCAGCGCCCGACCGGCCGTGCGTCTGGCACTGGACCATGACCAGCGTCCTGATCGCACGGCCACCGTTTTTGCCGGCCAGGACCTTGAGGCCACCGCCCTGGCCAGGGATCTCCTCGGGGACGTTCCGCCGAGCAGCCCTTCGGTTGCCCTGATGAAGGACGGGGAACTGGTTCATTTTGTTCCCCGCCACCTGATCGAGGGCCAGGAAGCCGCCGCCGTCGCCGCCAATCTCGTCGAGGCGTTCAACGCCTACTGTAGCTGAATCAAACCCGGGATAGCCGGCAAGGACCACTGGTCCGGCGGGATCTCCCATCCCAAGGGAATGGACCATGGGGACCTTTCATGACGAGCAGGGGAGACCTGCACGGGATCACCGTGGCTGCGTTCGCGGCCGATACCGCCTACGTGGGACGCTGCCACGAAATGGATGATCAGCGCCTCATGCTGATGGATGGCAAAAAGATCGGCTCCTGGGGTACGGGCGCGGCGGGCGCAAAAGGACAACAGCGCGCTTTACGCGGCTCATGGCAAGGTGCTCGAGACCCTGGGGCGGCCCGCGGATGCGGCTGAGGTCTACCGGCAGGGGGTGGCCGTGGCCAGCCGCCGAGGCGACTTGATGCCACTCAAGGACATGGAGCACCGCCTGTTGCTGCTGCAGGGTTGATTCCTCGGAATCGCCTATATTTGAACCAGTTGAAGGAACTTTAATTAATATTGACAAAATTTGTATTGTATTTATCTTCTAATCAACGAAACAACCTGGAATTCCGGGGAAATTGACACATTCCGGCTGTCCGGCAGCCGTGGCAAGGGGTAGGGAATTGAGCAACTCCACTTTGAATGACCGCGATATCGTGTTCGCCTGCCGAAACCTGCACGTTTCGGTAGAGGACAAGGACGGGACGAAGGAACTGGTCAAGGGTGTCGATCTGACCATCCGCAAGGGCGAAAAACACGCCTTGATGGGTCCGAACGGCTCGGGAAAATCGACCCTGGCCGCCGCCCTGATGGGTCACCCGGGTTACGAGGTTTCCGGTGAGATCTGGCTCGACGGTGAGCGCATTGATGAACTTGAACCTCACGAACGGGCCCGCAAGGGATTGTTCATGAGTTTCCAGTACCCCGTGGCCGTGCCCGGAGTTACGGTGGCCAACTTCCTGCGGGCGGCCCTGGCCGCCCGACGCGGCCAGGAGATCCCGGTGCGGGAATTCCGCAAGGAAATGACCGCCGCCTTCACCGAACTCGGCATGGACCGCAGCTTCATCTCCCGCTACCTGAACGATGGTTTTTCCGGGGGCGAGAAGAAGCGCCTGGAGATCCTGCAGATGCTCATGCTCAAGCCCGTTTTTTCCCTGCTGGACGAAACGGACAGCGGTCTGGACATCGATGCCTTGAAGGTGGTTGCGGCGGGCATCAACCGGGCCACCGGCCCGGAAAACGGCATGCTGATGGTGACCCACTACCAGCGCATCCTCGACTATGTGAAACCCGACATCGTGCATGTCTTCATGGAGGGCCGGATCGTCCGCACCGGCGGTCCCGAACTGCCGCGCCAGCTGGAGACAAAGGGTTACGATTGGCTGCTGGAGCCCAGCGCTGCGGGAGCCGGAGGATCGTCATGAGTACCAAGCAGAACGTTGCGGGCATCAACCAGGACTACACGGAGAAATACGGTTTCCACGATCCGGAGGACTACTTCCTGAAGGCCCCCAAGGGACTCGACCACGAAGTGGTGGAAATGATTTCCCGCAAGAAGAAGGAGCCCGACTGGATGCGGGAAATCCGACATGAGGCCCTGGACATCTTCACCGAAAAGCCCATGCCCAAGTGGGGCAACATGGAGCTGCTCGGTGAGCTCGATTTCGAGAACATCCACTACTACATAAAACCCAAAGGTGAGCAGGCCCAGAACTGGGACGATGTTCCGGAGAACATCAAGAACACCTTCGAGCGCCTGGGCGTGCCCGAGGCGGAGCGGAAATTCCTGGCCGGGGTCACCGCCCAGTACGAATCCGAAGTGGTCTATCACTCCATCAGCAAGGATCTGGAGAAGATGGGCGTGATCTTCATGGACATGGATTCGGCCCTGCGGGAGCACCCGGATATCGTCAGGAAGTATTTCGGCAAGATCATTCCCACGCGGGACAACAAGTTTTCCGCCCTGAACACCGCGGTCTGGTCCGGTGGTTCGTTCATCTACGTGCCCAAGGGCGTGAAGGTGGACATCCCGCTGCAGGCCTATTTCCGCATCAACGCCGAGAACATGGGGCAGTTCGAGCGGACCCTGATCATCGCCGACGAAGGCAGCAGCCTGCACTACATCGAAGGCTGCACGGCGCCAACCTATTCATCCGACTCTCTTCACTCGGCCGTCGTGGAACTGGTGGCGATGAAGGGCGCCCACATCCGTTACACCACCATCCAGAACTGGTCGACCAACGTCTTCAACCTGGTGACCAAACGGGCCCACGCTTATGAGGACGCCGTGGTCGAGTGGGTGGACGGCAACATCGGATCCAAGCTCACCATGAAGTATCCCGCCATCGTCCTGAAGGGGGAACGGGCCCACGGGGAGGTCTTGTCGATCGCCTTCGCCGGCCACGGCCAGCATCAGGATGCAGGCGCCAAGATGATCCATGCCGCGCCCAACACCACCAGCCGCATCGTCTCGAAATCCATCAGCAAGGACGACGGTCGCTCCGGTTACCGGGGGCTGATCAAGATTGCCAAGGGTGCGCACGGCTGCAAGACCAATGTGGAGTGCGACGCCCTGCTCATCGGCGAACAGGCCCGCAGTGACACCTATCCCACCATGGATGTGTCCGAAGACGACGTCAGGGTCGAGCACGAGGCGCGGGTCTCCAAGGTCGGCGAAGAGCAGCTTTTCTACCTGCAGAGCCGCGGCCTGGATGCGGACAAGGCCCGCATGATGATCGTCAACGGGTTCATCGAACCCTTCGTCAAGGAACTGCCCATGGAATACGCGGTCGAACTCAACCGCCTGATCGAACTGGAAATGGAGGGGTCCATTGGCTGACGCGTTACGTGAATCAACTCTGGCCGATCCTCGGCCGGCCCTGTTTGAAGCCGATTTAAAGGCGCTGTGCGATCAGCTGGAGCAGGTGGAAACCGCCCGCCAGGCCCGGCGGGAAGCATTGTCCAGGTATGACGAAGCCTGTCTGCCGGACCGGGTCCGGCACCTCTGGCGTTTTACCAATCCTGAGTGGCTTCTGCCGAATGATCTCGCCGCGGCTGCATTGAGCGGCGCGGATGCGGTTCCGACGAACCTGCCTGCGGTGGATGAAGCCGCGGCCACGGTGGATCTGTGGCCCGGCCGGTTGCCGGTGGTCCAGTTCGACGCCGGCCTGCCCGAGGGTCTGCTGACGGTGGGGCCCCTGGACGGCGCCATGGCCGCCGGCACCCTGGATGAACAGGATGCCCCGTCGGCACTGTTCCGTCATCTGAACGCCGCGGCCTGGAACGCCGGCCTGCAGGTCGACGTCGCCCCCGGAGCAAAGTTGCCCGGTCCCGTGGTGGTCCGGGTCCACGCCCAGGGGCCGGCACTGTTGCCGCGCGTTCTTTTCCGGGTCGGCGGCAACGCCGAGGCCACCCTCGTCGAACAGCACCTCGACGGCGGCCCCGGGAATACCGTGATCGGCCGGAGCGATATCGTGGCCGGTACGGGAGCCCACGTGCGGTATGTCGTGCTGCAGACCTGGGCGTCCGGGACCCACGGGCACCTGACGGTCCAATCCCGGGCCGGGCGGGATGCGGATCTGCTGTCGGTGTTCGCCACTTTCGGCGGGGAGAGGGTCAAGATGGAGATGATGACCGACCTGCAGGGCGAGGGCGCCCGCAGCCGGATGATCGGTGTGGCCCTGGGCGGTGAAGACCAGCGTTTTGATCACCACACACGGCATCGCCACCTGGCTGGCCGGACCTGGAGCGACATCGATTTCAAGTCGGTGGTCGCGGACCGGTCCCGCGGCAGCTATACGGGTTTGATCCGCATCGAGGAAGAGGCCCGCGTGAGCGAAGCCTACCAGGTGAACCGCAATCTGCTGCTGTCGGAAAAGAGTCACGTCGACGCCATCCCCGAGTTGGAGATCCTCAACGAGGAAGTTTCCTGCAGCCACGGAACCACCGTCGGGCCTGTTGATCAGGATCAACTCTTCTACCTGCAGAGCCGCGGAATGAGCCCCGACGACGCTTTGCGCCTGGTCGTCCGGGGTTTCCTGGAAAAGACCCTGCAGAGCATTCCGGAGAGTCTGCGCCCCGAAGTGGAAAAACTGGTTGAGGGTCGACTGGCCCGCCTGGGGGAGGCTTCCTGATGGAATCCCGGGATCTGTCCTTGCCTGCCCCCGCCGGAATCCAGCCTTGCGACGGCCAAAAAGGTGATTGCAGCCATTGCGGCCCCTTGTTCCGGGACAGGTTTCCGGTTCTGCGCCGCAGTGTCGGCGGCCGGCCCCTGGTTTATCTGGACAACGGAGCGACTTCCCAGAAACCCGAGGCGGTGATCGCCGCCGAGGCGAGGTACTACCGCGAAAACAACGCCAACGTCCACCGCGGCATGCACACCCTTGCCTCCGAAGCCACCGATCTCTACGAAGGATGCCGCACGCGCGTGGCCCGTTTCCTCGGCGTCGGTCGGTCGGAACAGGTGGTTATCACCCGGGGCACGACTTCCGCCCTCAACCTGGTGGCCCGCGGCCTGGCCCACAGACTGCGCCCGGGGGACGAGATCCTGGTGACGGGGATGGAACATCACGCTAACCTCGTGCCCTGGATCCGGGTGGCCAAGAACGAGGGTCTGATCCTCCGTCACCTGCCCGTGACGGATGGGGGGCTGCTGGACCTGGACCGTCTCGGCGAACTGTTGACCAGCCGGACCAGGGTCGTGGCCCTGACTCACGTTTCAAATGTCCTGGGAACCATCAATCCCGTGGCGGAAATCGCCGCGGCGGCCCACCGGCGCGGGGCGCTGGTGGTCGTGGATGCCGCCCAGTCCGTGGGGCATCTTCCTGTCTCTTTGGACGCCCTCGGCGCCGACCTGCTGGCCTTCTCCGCCCACAAGACATTCGGTCCCATGGGACTGGGATTTTTGGCCGGCAAGCTGGAAATCCTCGAGGACCTCGATCCCCTGGAATCCGGGGGCGAGATGATCGAGACGGTCACCATGGACGACGCCACCTGGGCCGAGATTCCGCACCGCCTTGAAGCGGGCACTCCCAACGTGGGCGCCGCAGCGGCTTTTACCCACGCTCTCGATCTGATCGACGAGGTCACCTTGGAGCGTCTGCGGACCCACGAGATTTCCCTGACCGGTTACGCCTGGGAACGCCTGTCCGACCTGGGCGGCCTGAAACTTTTCGGTCCGGCCGATCCTGCCGCGCGCGGGGGACTGATCAGTTTCCATGACTCGTCCGTCCATGCCCATGACATGGCCCAGCTGCTGGATGCCCGAGGCGTCGCGGTGCGGGCGGGACATCATTGCGCGCAGCCCCTGCACAAACGGTTGGGTGTGGCCGCCACCACCAGGGCCTCCTTTGCGATGTACAATTCCCATGACGATATTGACGCCCTGGTCGACGCGATTTCCTACGCCAGGAGTGTTTTCGCCATATGAACGCCGGCATGGACGATCTCTACCGGGAAGTGATCCTGGACCATCATCGCAGCCCGCGCTGCAGCGAACCTTTGGCCCATCCCGATGCGGAAGCCGCGGGCAAGAACCCTTCCTGCGGTGACGAGGTGACCCTGCAGTTGACCTTCGACGGGGAGCGGATCAGCGCCGTCTCGGTGCACACCGAAGGGTGCGCCATCGCCAGGGCCAGCGGTTCGATCCTCGGTGAACTGCTGGCCGGCCGCACCTTGGCCGAGGCGAGTCGCCTGGCCGAGGCATTTCGTCTGACCATGCACGAAGAAGACGCCGAACTGGCCGACGAGCTGGACCCCGGCGATCTGGAAGTGCTGACGGGGGTGCGGAAGTTCCCGGTGCGCGTCAAGTGCGCCCTGTTGCCCTGGATCACCATGCTGGAAGCTGTCACGGCCCGCCGGGAAGGCCGGATGGTAGGTGAATCGACCACGGAGGTTTGAATTGAACATCCAGATCGAAATGGCAGTCACCGAAGCCCTGCGCCGGGTCATCGATCCCGAAATGAACCTGAATATCGTGGATCTGGGGCTTGTCCGGCGTGTCGATTACGAGGAGGAAACCGGTGACGTCACCATCGGTTTGACCTTGACCAGCCCCATGTGCCCGATGGGACCCGAAATCATGAACGCGGTTCGTAACAAAACGTTATCTGTATCCGGCGTGAAACATTGCCAGGTCGAGATGGTCTGGAGCCCGCCCTGGGACCCCCGAACCGATGCTTCCGAAGACGTTCGCGCCGAACTGGGTATTTGGGATTGAACCCCAATTCACGGCCTCGCTGCCTGATCATATCTCATTTTTCGCCATTCCGATTCTCCGATTAACGCGACAAATTTCCCCATAGAGCCATTTTTTAAGATTGAAAGCCCCATTTTTTTCTGGTAAAGTGTATTTTAGGCAGGGAGGTGTTCAAAAATTTCGGATTTTGATCAAAAAATTGATCTTATTCCACCCCCTTTGGTCATTTGTCCGGGATTTGGAACTTCTCTCCACCATCCGTTGGATTTGTTTTCACTCAGCAGGAGGGGAATCATGAAAAAATTGTCAATTGCCGTTCTTTCCATCATGTGTCTGGCTCTGGTGGCCGGCACCGCACTCGCTGATCGCCAGGTCACCGTCACTCCCGTGACGGGGGACGCCATCCCGTTCAACATGGGGATCACCCCCAGCGGCGCGGATGGGGTTTGCCAGATGGGTAACCTCAACCCCATCGCCTGGGCCCTTACGGACTGGGTCTGGGGCGCGGAGAAGTACAAGTACCTCTACTATGCCGACCCGGCTCTGTGTACCGTTTGTTCCGACGGGTTCACCGTGGAAGCGGTCACGCTCTATCTCCAGTTCGGCCCCGAGGATATTCCCGTGGGTGGGGCCACGAGCTTCGAAGCCCGGGTCGACTTCGAAGAGGCGATCTGGGATGTCGATCTCCAGTGCTGGTACCCCGGCCCGGAAATCTGCGTTTCCCCGGTCTATACCATAACCATCGATACCCCTGGTCTGTACGCCATCTCCCTGCCGATGGTTCCCGCCGCCTGCGCCTGCGCCCACTTCGGCTACTGGTACGGCATTTCCTTCGAGTTCATTACTGCCTTCGCCAGCGGGATGGAGCCGGACATCGTCACGGATGATTTTCCGGTCGGCTGCGTGAGTTGGAACGATTACGGTATGGGTTGGATTGACACGCAGGACTTCGGTTTCCCCGGTGAAATCAGCATGGTGGCGGACATCGTCTGCTGCAGCAACCCCGTGCAGGCCGAAAAGAGCACCTGGGGAGACATCAAGGCCATGTTCCGGTAGAAATCCCGGCGACAGCGCCTGATATTGCGTCTGAATATGGTGTCTGATAACGCGGAGGGGCCCTGCCCCTCCGCTGCTTTTTCGCCCTGGCCCGGATTTTTCCTCCCCAGACACAATTTTAGAGGCACAATTTTCATTTTTTCGTTAAATCCCCCAAATCATAGCCGATAACTTGGACGAACCAACGTGATAACCCATTTCCGAAATGGCTGATGATGGTCAATTCGCAAGAACCTCGGATGACCACGATCGACGAAGAACTGTCCCAGAGCAGGGCCAGGGTCGTCATCACCGGAATCTGCCTGCTGGTGTTTTCCGTGGTCGGAGTCCACAAGGGCCTGGACCAGAACGCCCAAATGGTCCAGGGACTGCTTGTTTGTCTCCTGTACCTGACGTTTTCCGTCGCCTGGTATGTCTTGGTCTACCGATTGCCCGGGAAGTGGCCGCTCCGGCGATACGTGACCATCCTTTCGGACCTGGGCATCATGACCTACTGGCTGCATTTCGGCGACAAGCACGTGGCCGCCTACTATCCGATCTTCCTGTGGATCATCATCGGCAACGGGATCCGTTTCGGCGAGCGGCACCTGAAGGTGGGCATCGTTACCGGAGCCCTGGGCTTCGGGTCCCTGCTGGTCTTCAATGATTTCTGGAAAGCCCATCTGGAGATAGGGTCGGGCATGCTACTCGGCGTGGTGGTTCTGCCGGCGTTCTTCCTGAGCGTGCTGCGGCGTCTGCGCACCATGTCCCAGCTGCAGATCGCCCTGGCCAAGTCGCGTCTGGCGGACAAGGCCAAGGACCAGTTCCTCGCCACCATGAGCCACGAGATCCGCACCCCGATGAACGGCGTGCTGGGCATGGCGGAAACCCTGCGGGCCACCGACCTCAACGAGGAACAGCGGGAGCATCTGCACATCATCACACGGTCGGTGGACTCCCTGCTCCACATCATCAACGACATCCTGGACTATTCGAAGATCACCTCGAACAGCCTGAGGCTCGAGTCCACCCGCTTTGATCTTAAACAGGTGCTCGGAGACGTCCATCAGCTGATGAAATCCACGGCCAAAGGCAAGGGCATCGACTTCCACTTCGAATACCCGGCTGGTGGCCACCGCGATTTCATGGGTGATCCCACGCGCGTCCGGCAGATCATCTTCAACCTGGTCGGCAACGCCATCAAGTTCACCCAGAAGGGGAGCGTGAAACTGACCTGCAGGATCAACAAGACCGGCGGCAAGCACAACATTTCGATCAAGATCACCGATACGGGGATCGGGATCCCGGCCGACCGGCTGGCGGCGGTGTTCGATCAGTTCGAACAGGCGGACAATTCCACCACCCGCGAGTTCGGCGGGACAGGTCTGGGCCTGGCCATCAGCCGCACCCTGGCCATCATGATGGGCGGGGATGTGGAAGTGGATTCAGTTCTCGGCCAAGGGTCGACCTTCATGGTGACCATGACCCTCCAGGAGTGCGAAGCCCCGATCAAGCAGGAAGAGTCCGAAACGGGCGAATTGCCCAACTACGGCCTGCGGGGACTGGTCGCCGAGGACAACAAGTTCAACCAGGTGGTCGTCAAGAGCATGCTCGAACGGATCGGCATCACCGTGGACCTCGCCGAAAACGGCGTCGAAGCCTTGGAACTGTTTGACCGGAACCATTATGACCTGGTATTCATGGATGTGCGAATGCCGATCATGAACGGCTACGACTGCACGGAAGCCATCCGCAGCCGCGGGGACAGCCGGGCGGATGTTCCGATCCTGGCCCTGACGGCCGAAGCCACGAAATCCGACTCGGAGAAGTGCATGGCCGCGGGCATGAACGTGCACCTCAGCAAACCCCTCCGGATCACCGAGGTGGTCAAGGCCATCAACGCCCTGGAAAACCTGCCTGCTCTCACAGTCTGATTTTTTGTCCCCCGGGTGGGATCAACCGAACCCTTCGAGGACTTTGGGCGCCGGTTTCTGGGCCCCGGCCCTGCGGTTCTGGGCCTGGACAAGCCGTTCGATCATGCGCAGGTCCCGGCTGGTCAGTTTCAAGGCGGCGTCGACCCAGATCCTCGTGATCTGGATCAGCTCCTCGTAGGTCACCGGATTGATGCACTTCCTGATCCTGCTCATGGCCTCATGCGCGTTGCCGCGTTTCTGGTGCCGCTTGATGAAGCGGAACACGGCCTGCTCTCCCTGGCCGTCCTCGACCACCTCGTCGACGAGACCTAGGTTGTGCATCTTCTGGGCGGTGAGCAACTCTCCGCTCATGATGATCTTTTCGGCGAGGTCCGGTCCGGTGCGACGGACCAGGAAACTGTAGGCGCCCATGCCGGGGACCAGGTTGAAGAGAACCTCGGGCAGGCCGAACTTCGCGCTCTTCTCGGCGATGACCACGTTGCTGGAAATGGCCGCCTCGAAACCGCCCCCGAGTGCGTCACCCTGGACCAGGGTAATGGTGGTCAGGGGCATCTCGAAATTGACGGCATTGGGAAAGAGGACATCGATACAGGCCTTGGCGTAGGCGAACAAGCCTTCCCGGTCCCCGCTCCTGATCAACTTGGAGAAGAGTTGCAGATCGCCTCCGAGGTTGAACACTCCGGGCACGCTGCTGGCCAGGACGGTATAGCGGATGGGCAGGGAATCGACACCCGGGTCGGTGGCGTGGTCAGAAGCATGGTTGACCGTCTCAACCTTGCGATGAAGCTGCCGCAACTCGTTCAACAGGTCGAGATTGAAACAGGGACGCGACCGTGGCGCCAAGTGGTACCACAGGGCTTTCTGGTCTTTGTCGTACCGCACGAACAGTTGTTCATACGGTCCCCATTCCAGGGGGGGGCCGCTGCCTGGATTCATGGTTCCTCCTGTGGCCGCCTGTCCAGATGTCGTTATGGAGCTGCCACCGAGTAGCACGTAAAAGGAAACGGAAAATCCCCTCCAGATTTCCTATTCTGCGGTAAGTATATCACATTATTACTTCCCGGGAAAATACTTAGATGATTTGCCCCGTTGGTTTTCAGCTTGACCATCGCCCCCAAGCCCCCGGGGTGACCCATGAACCCAGAAAAACCTCAAATCAGTGGTTTGCCGGTCGATACAAATAATCCAGGGTCTCCGCGCCGGGGTATGGTCCCCGCCGGGGTTTGGGTGGCTTTTCGTGATATTGGGAGATGTCATGTCCGATTCGAAAAACAGTCTCATGACGCCGGGTAAACGGATCCACGGCCAGATGACCTATTCCACGACCAAGGAAGTGGACGCCGAATTCGCTGTGGAAATGGTGCGCAGAGCCAAGCGTCTGATCGAGGAGGACCGCCACCGGGACGCCGAAATCTATCTGAGGCAGGCTCTGGAACGGGTGCCCGACCACAAGGAATGCCAAGCGTATATCGCGGTCTGCCTGGCGGGGAAACGGAAGTTCGTTTCGGCGGAAAAACTGGCCAAGAACGTGATCAGGAACAATCCCTTCGACGCGATCGCCTATTACGCCCTCGGTCGGGTCAACCTCATCGGCAGTCGCCGTGGTTCGGCCTTCCGCAATCTCGCCAAAGCCCGCACCCTGGCCACCGGCGACAAGGAGATGGAAGGACAGGTCAACCGGCTGGATCCGCGGCGTCCGTCGGTCATCCGCTGGTTGCCGCGGAATCATTTTCTTAACATCATGTTCGGAAAATGGCGGGCGGCCATGAACCGGGGTGGATCGGCCTGACGGTTACTGCTGGATCTTTTCCCATATGGTCATCTGGCTGGCCGTGTGCTGGAATTTACGCGCCGTTTCCCTGATCACGAATTCCACGTCCCTGGGCTCACCGATCATCCTGAAACGGGGTTCGAGCCTGGCGCGCAGCCCATCCAGGGTTGTCACGTTCTCACCGTCGATCTTCAAGCCCCCCAGCCACTTGTCCTTCGGGGTGAATTCCTCCAGCCAAGTGCAGGGCGACAGCAGGGCCAACAGTCCACCGGTGTTTATCCGACTGGCGATGTGGTCCAGGAAACGGGCCGGATCGTACAAACGGTCGATGAGGTTGCAGGCGAGCACCAGGTCATAGCCCGTGAACTGTTCCTTGAGGTTGTGGGCGTCACCCTGCCAGAATTCGATCTTGTCCCGGACATCCTCCAGATCCAGTTCGGCCAGTGATCTTTCGTGGTAGGAAACCAGTTCGCCTTCTTCGGGAATCGTGTAGCGCGTATATCCTTTCCGCTGCAGATCGTGGCAGACCCGGATGAAGCGAGCGGAAAAATCGATGCCGGTGACGTGGTCGCAGAACCGGGCCAACTCGAAGGCGGCCCGGCCCGTCGCGCAGCCCAGGTCCAGCGCGCGTGCGATCCGCCGGCCCGCGGTTAGTTCCCGGCAGATCTCCGCCGCACTCACCATGAAGTTGGGAACCCCGTAGTATTCCTGTCCGTAGTGGAATTCGCAGTACTGTGATACCAGGGCGTCCGATTCGTAGATGTCCTCCCGGATCTCCACCTTGTGTTCCGATTCGATGTAACGGAAACCCGCGTGCTGGAAGAAGTGGCGGCGGAAGGCGTAACGTGAATCACGGGTGGCCTCGTTGCCGGTGGAGATCCACGAGCCCCCCTTGATCAGGTTGTGCCGGGTGTCGAAGGTGGGGGTGGAGAAGTCATCGTAAAGAGGATGCACCCTGAAACCGGGGAAGCCGGTGATCGGAGTCTCGGTCCATTGCCAGACATTGCCGACCACGTCCCCGAAACCGGCGGTGACGTTTTCGGTCACGGGGCATGAGGAGGCGTACCGGGCCAGGTTGATGTTTCCCAGGGATCCGTCCCAGGTCGAATGGTCCGCGATCCCGGTCATGTCCAGAAGACGGTACCACTCCTCTTCGGTCGGCAGGCGGACGGGCCGCCCGGTGACTTCGGCCTTCCAGTTGCAGAAGGCCTTGGCCTCGAGCTGGTTCACCTCGACGGGCCAGTCCCAGGGCATGGGGATTTCCTCGACAAAGCACCGCAGGCGAAAGCTTCCTTCTCCGTCGGGTTCCCAGAACACCGGGTGTTCTGCCCGTCGGTAGGTGCGCCAATCCCATCCTTCGGGGGTCCACCAGCGTTCATTGCGGTAGCCGCCGGCCTCCACGAACTCCTTGAACTCGGCGTTGGTGACCAGGTAGCGGGAGGCCCGGAAGGAGGCCACTTCGGTTTCCAGCCGCCCGTATTCGTTGTCCCACCCGTAACAGGCACGGCTCCCGGGCCTGCCCAGGACGACCCGTCCACCGGATACTTCCCGCAGCTCGTTGGGCGGCGCCTCGCCGGACTTCTCGCAGACCGCCCAGTCGGGGTGGGTCTTCACCATGTCCAGAGGCAGTTGGCGCATCAGCACCGAACTGGTTTCCAGATGG
>CBDURF010000096.1:0-13067 GCA_965369705.1 uncultured bacterium | reverse complement strand
TGGTCGGGGCGAAAGGATTTGAACCTTCGACCCCCTGCTCCCAAAGCAGGTGCGCTACCGGGCTGCGCCACGCCCCGACCCTAATCCGTGAAATTCAAATATCCAACGGCCCAAACAAGTAAGCGGCCGGCGGCCTTCTGTCAAACGCCGCCTCCGGTTAAACGGAGTAAGCCCCACGCACCGCCCGCATCAACCGCCGCAACGCCCGCGCCCGGTGGCTGATCGCGTTCTTCTCGTTCGGCTGCATCTCGGCCAGGGTCCGCTGCTCGCCCGTGGGCCGGAAGATCGGATCATACCCGAAACCTTCTGCACCCACCGGCTGCCGGGTTATGTCCCCCAGCAGGCGACCGGTAGTGGAGATCTCCAGCCAGAACGGCCCGTTCACTCCGCGCCCGACCGCCTCGCGGTCGAGCCCCGACGGCGCCACCAGGGTCGGCGGCTCTTCCGTGGTGAACGGATCGTCGACCGCCCAGATCCGGGGATCGGGCATGTGCAGTACACCTTCAGCCTGGCCGCCCTCGTCGCATCCGGCCAGCAGCCCCTCCGCGATTTCCCGCAATCTGCCTCGGTCATGCCCCCAGGTCGCGGAATCGGCCATCATTTGCGTCACGTACCCGCGCCAAACCTGGCGGCGGTCCATGATCTCGTTCCAGAAATCCCATTCCTCACCGTGATTCTTGATCTCGATGGACCGCTCCCAGGGGTTGCGCAGCCACCGTCGGGCCGCGGGCCGGGCCACCGGATACTCGTCCGGACCGGGCCTGGGATCCACCCACACGCAGGCCGTCCCGAAGCGGGCCTGCCGACAGTCGTCGGGCACGTCCTGCATCAGGTCCAGCACCAGGGCGGCGTTGCTGTCGTAGGTCGCGCCCGGCCCCGAAAAGCGGGCGGCGAATATGTCCGGGAACTCGTTCAATTCCCGCACCTCCAAAGAGGTATCATCAGCCAGGGCGATCTCTCCCGTGAACGCGGCGGTGATCATCGCCTTGCGGGTGGCGTTGCCGAGGATCGTGGTGCCGTCTTCGATCACCTCGGGCAGGCCGGGAAAATCCCACGCCGACAATACCGCGAAGGGCATCCCTTCGAACACCTGCTTCAGCTCCCGCACCTTGTCCTCGTTGCGGCTGGCCAGAACGACTTTGCGCATCTCACTCATGACACTCCCTAATCAGGATTAATCCGAACTGATCCGAACTCTACTTGGTTTCCAGAACCTGCCGCTGCAGCTGGTTGATCTTCGCGATGGCCGCGCCGGCCAGATCCACCATCCGGTCCAGTTGCTCGCGCTGGAAGGGGCGCAACTCGGCCGTGCCCTGGATCTCGATCAGCCCGCCGCCCTCGGCCATGACCAGGTTCATGTCGGTTTCGGCGGTGGAATCCTCGCGGTAGTCCAGATCCATCAGGATCTCGTTCTGAACGATGCCCATGCTGATGGCCCCCACCAAAGAACGCATCGGGTGTTTCTTCAGCCGCAGCCGCTCCAGGGCGTCGTACAGCGCGACCGCGGCCCCGTTGATCGAGGCGCAACGGGTGCCGCCGTCGGCGCGGATCACGTCGCAGTCCAGGGTGATGGTCAAATCGCCCAGGGCGTGCATGTCCGTCACCGCGCGCAGGGACCGCCCGATCAGCCGCTGGATCTCCATCGTCCGGCCGCCTTGCCCGTTGCCGGCCGCCTCCCGGCGCATGCGCTCGCCTGTGGAGCGGGGCAGCATGCCGTACTCGGCGGTGATCCAACCCTGGCCCGAACCCTTGAGCCAGCGGGGCACTCCGTTGGCGATCGACGCGGTGCACACTATGTGCGTGTTCCCCATCTCGATCATGCACGAACCCTCGGCATGGGGCAGATAGTCGCGGGTGATGCGGGTCGGGCGCAGCTGATTCAATCCTCGTTCGCCTGCTCTTTCGATCACATCCATCTCGTTCTTTCGGTTCAGTCGTTGTCGCCCACGAAGGTTTCCATCTCATCAAGGCCGACGGTGATCACTTCAGTGATCGGCTTGCCCAGGAAGCGGGCGCCGATCTCCTGGAACTTCCAGGGAATATCGCTCAGGTAGAATTCGAGTTTGCCCTCGCGGCTGTCGTCGCCACGCAGCAGGGCCAGCTCCGCCAAACGGTCCTGTGCGGCCGCGGCCAGTGCGTCGGCCGAGTCGACCAGGGTAACGTCCGGCCCCATGAAGCTACCGATATCATCCTTCAGGGCCGGATAGTGCGTGCAGCCGAGGATGAGCGTGTCCACCCCCGCGTCCCGCAAAGGCCGTAGGTATTCTGCCACCGCCATTTCGGTCATGGCGTGACCCATCAGGCCCTCTTCCACCAGCGGCACGAACAGTGGACACTCCTGTACGAGGATGCGGTCCTCGTCCAGGCCGCCGTCCTTCAGGCCCGCCTGGTAGCGGCCCGACCGGATCGTGCCGGAGGTCCCGATCACGCCGACCGCGCCGCCGCGCGTGCGGGCCAACGCCGTCCGCACACCAGGATTGATCACACCCAGCACAGGGACGGAAATCGTCTCCCGCAGATACTCCAACGCAAACGCGCTGGCAGTGTTGCAGGCCACGACGACCATCTTCACGCCCAGGTCGACCAGCAGGCCGGCGTCCTGGGCGGCGAAGGCGCGCACCGTCTTTTCGCCCTTGGTGCCGTAGGGCACGCGGGCGGTGTCGCCGAAATAGATGATGTCCTCTCCAGGCAGCCGCTCGTGCAGGGCGCGCAGCACGGTAAGTCCACCCATGCCCGAATCGAAGACCCCGATGGGACGGGTCGCTTCATTCGCGTCGCGGCTCATCTACAACCACCTGCG
The DNA here is from genome assembly GCA_965369705.1 of uncultured bacterium. Lineage (GTDB taxonomy): Bacteria > Krumholzibacteriota > Krumholzibacteriia > LZORAL124-64-63 > LZORAL124-64-63 > JAGLCY01. Next base: position 10,267 of record CBDURF010000096.1, on the reverse strand, counting down.
GGGATCGAAAGGCCGGATCATATCCAGGTTCCCGGCGAGGGTTTCCACCTGGGCGCCCTCGACGAGGATCACGCAGCTGCGAGTGCCCGGAAAATTCAGGGCCACGGTGCGCAGGATCGAAGTCAGGGTCGCCACCTCGGCCGCGCTGCCGCCCGGATGCCCGGTGACAAGTTCCTGGCTGAAGTCCAACACCACGGACTGATCCTGGGGATCGACGAAGGCGGCCAGGGCGCGCGTGTCCTTGGGCATGGCGCTGATGGCGCCGCTGATCCGGGGCCCTTGGCAAAGCACCGTGAGCAGGCCGAGGAGATCCTCCCCCGAACGATCGCGGCTGGGGATCTGGCGCTCCTCGGTCACGTAACCGGAGGCGTCCCACTCGGGAAAGACGAGCACCACGGCGCGGTCGCCGGCCACCGGAGCATCAACCACACCCATTATGTCGAGATCAGCGAATTCATCTTCACCCTCGTCGCCGGCCGGTCGCAGGAACCACCAACCGGCGGCCGCCACCGCCACGATCACCACGACCCACAGCAAGCGGCCGTTGGACGGGCTCTTCTTTTTGGGCGGCTTTTTACGCCGCACCGACTGGCGCGGCCTTTGCGGGGGCCTTTCCTCAGTCATCGGCCACCTCCCCGCCGCTGCCGGTCTGTTCCCGGTAGGTCAGGATGGCGTCGCCGATGGCTTTGGCCAATTCCCTCTGGTAGGAACGGTCACCCAGGCGCTTTTCCTCCTGGGCATGGCTCAGGAAACCCAGTTCGATCAGCACCGCGGGCATGTACGCGCCCACCAGGACCCGGAACCCAGCCTGCCGCACGCCCCGGTTGGGCAGGCCCAAATCGCGGGTCACATCGGCCTGGATGGTTTCGGCAAGCTGGCTGCTGCTGGAGATGAACCGGTTCTGCACCAGTTCCCAGACGATGAACTCCACGTCGTCGGGTTCACCGGCGGGACCGGTTGTCCGGCCGGCCCGGTTCTCGGCGGCTTCCACGCTCTTGGCCCAGTCGCTTTGGGCCGGCGACAGGAAATAGGTCTCCAGGCCGTGAGCTGCGTCGTTGAACCAGCTGTTGCAGTGCAGGCTGAGAAAAAGATCGCCTTCGGAACTGTTGGCGATCTCGGCGCGGTCGGCCAGTTCCAGGTACGAATCATTGTCCCGGGTCAGGACCACCTTCAGATCGCTTTCCTTTTCCAGATAACGCCGCAGTTCCTTGGCCACCCCCAGATTGACGTCCTTCTCCATGATGCCCCGCCGGCTCACCGCGCCCACATCGTGGCCGCCGTGGCCGGGGTCGACCACCACCGTCTGCACATCTATCCGGTTGGTGACGTCGACGGGACCCTGCTCGATGTTGACGCTTGCATGGCCCCGCGGAATCGGGTCGGGCATGGTCGAGACCTGTTCCTCCTCCAGGACGACCACGATCTCGCGGCCCTCGTCCGCGGTGTAGGTCCGATAGCTGCCCACGAGCTGGTCGACCCGGATGGTGACCGTGGCGTGGTCACGGTGCTGGCGACTGCTGACCGACTGCACCAGGCCCCGCCGTCTCGACGAACCGACGGTCGAGGTGTTGACCTCGCCCCCGTAGATCTTCAGATCGATGACCCCGGAGCGCGGACTGCTGGTTCGGTATCCCAGGGGTTCCCGGCAGAAGATGTGCACGGCGGTGGTCCGGCCCAGCACCTCGACCTCGAGCCCGGCCACGCTGTAGTCGGCGCTGCCCAGGGCCAGTTGCCTGGTTTCGGCGTTCCAGACGACCCGTTCACGGGTTTGCGGCCCGACCACCTGTTCCAGGAAGACCATCGGCACCCACAGATCCCCATCGTGATCGAGCACCGGCACCGGCAGCAGCATTTCGCCGTCCCCGGTGACGACCACGCGGCTGCCCGCGGTCACCCGAAAGGTTCGCTCCCCCACCTTCAGGTCCAGATGCCTCAGCTCTCCCTGCCAGTAACGCCCGGCCTTGAGGATCGTGGCCAGGGTGGCCGAGCGCAGGTACGTCTCCTGCGAATCGGCCAGCAGATACCGCCCCATCGCCCGGCGGGTTTCCCCGGTGGCCTGGTACTTGACGGACAGGGGGAAGCTCTCGGCGGCGGGGTCGATCCGGGCATAGGCCAGGGGGTCGAGGTAGATGTCCCCCGCCGGGGCGTCGGTCTGGGCCGCCGCACCGGTGGCGGCGAACCCCAGAAGCAACATCGCCAGCAGAAACAGGGCCGGCCCCTTGACCGTGGGTCCGGCCTGCGCGTGGTGGGATTGAATCGGCTGCATGATGATGGAAAATCTCCCGGCTACCGGCGGCCAATTTCCTTGGCGATCCGCCGCTGAACATCCTGTTTTGCCTTGGCGTCCCTCTTGTCGTGCAGTTTCTTGCCGCGGCCCAGACCGATCTGGATCTTCACCAGGCCTTTCTTGAAATAGATCTTCAGCGGCACCAGGGTCAACCCCTGTTCCTCGACCTTGGGCCGGATCTTTCTGATCTCCCGGCGGGTGAGCAGCATCTTGCGGCGCCGGAACGGTTCGTGATTCTCGCGGTTGCCCATTTCATAGGGGCCGATGTGCATCTTGACGATCCAGGCTTCACCATCGCGAATCTCACCGTAGGAATCGCCCAGACTGACCCGCCCGTTGCGCAGGGCCTTGACCTCGGTGCCCAACAGAACCAGGCCGGCCTCCCACGTGTCGAAAATCTCGTACTCGTGACGAGCCTTTCGATTCTTGGCGATGATCTTGATGCCGGCGGGTTCACTCTTGCGAGCCATTTCTGCTCCATGATACAGCCCACCGTGCGAAAGACGGGCCCGGTTGATTAGACCGTGAATATACCTTCCGTGTGCCCCGCTGCAAATCACGGATTTTGATACCGGCAGGTTGACAGGAAAGATACCAGCGACTAGATTGACCGCCGTCTGGACGGAAATCCGAACCGGACGCCGGAAAGCGTGCCCAGGTGGCGGAATTGGTAGACGCGCTACGTTCAGGTCGTAGTGGGGGTAACCTCGTGGGAGTTCGAGTCTCCCCCTGGGCACCACGCTTTCCCGAGATTCAGATTTGTTTCCCTGCCCGCCTCTCCCGTCACGGAGGGGTTTCTTTTTTCCATCCCGGCATGTTTTCTGCTTTCTCCTTTGGAGCGGCCCGGGCCAATACGGCCCGAAACGCGGTATTTTATTGGGAATAAAGGCCTTATCAAGGACCAAGCCATCCCCGCGACCCGGAGGCAGCCATGCGCTGGATCGATATCATCCTGCCCGAACCGACAATGCACCAGGAATTGGACAGCAGGCTGGCCGCCGCGGCCGATCTGGCGGCGGAAATTCCGATCCTCCAGGAGCAATTCGGCCTGGATTCGATCCGGGTCCTCGAGGTGATGACGCGGGCCGGCCAGGAACTCTTCCAGGGGATCGTCGCGGCTGATCCCGGGGCCTTTTCCTCCACCAGGGGATCGGATTCCGGCGAAACTCCCACCTTGGGCCAACCCCGACACGACGAACTCCTGGGCTACCACATCGTGACCGTCCCGGACTGGGTAGGGCTGCCCTGGGCCTGGCTGCATAACGGCATGGGCTTCCTCCTCGAGAAAAATCCCATCTGCTCCGCGACGCGTGGATCCGGCCTGCCCGGAGGCAACCTTCACAGGCCCTGGATGCAACGCCTGAACCGGGCGCGTTTCCTGGTCGGGGAAGAGGGCGGCAGCACCCTGAAGGAAACCATCTCCCAGCTCAGGCCCGCCGGCGTCGCCCGACCCGAAATCCTCTTCGTCCCCGGCCACACCGACCGGAAAAGACGCCAGCTCATCTACCGCGAAGCCGAGTTGATCGAAAGCGCCCTCGAACACAGCTGCCAGGGGGAGACGCTGCTCCATCTGGACCTGCCCCTGGAGCCGGTCACGCCCAGTGAATTGGTCATGCAGGGTCTGCAGTACCAGGCGATCCACTTCGCCGGTCCGACCAGCCAGCCGGCGCGGTCCAGCGACCCCTACGGCGAATACTGGATGAACCGCCTGATCGAGGAAACGACCCTGCCGGACGCTCACGAGCTGGAAGATGCCCTGGGCCTGGAAGGCGAGGTCCTGGGCGTGGATCCGGTCACGTCCCTTCTCGACGACATCGTGGAAAGATTCGAAACCTCGGGATCCGCCCTCGACATGGTCTCGGTGCCGGCATCCGGATCGGCCGGCGCGACCGCGGGTACGGACAGCCGCACCGTCGGCGGCGCCGGCTTCGTCGGCCCGGCCATACCCGGCGCCCCGGCCCGGTCCTGGCTGCTGGACGACGGCCCGGTCAACCCCGAGAACATGGAACGGAACGGCATCCTGCCGCCCCTGATCTTCTCCAACAGCTACCAGGCCCTGCCCGCCTTGGGGCATCGCTTCGTCCGGGCCGGCGCCTCGACCTTCATCGGACCGGTCGTGCCCCTGTTCAGCCGCCCGGCCCGGATTTTCGCCGGCCACTGCTACGGCGCCATGGGCCATGGATGGTGTGCGGGCGCCGCCGTGTGGAAGGCGTCGCAGGCCTGTCGGAGGGAATTGGGACCGGATCATCCGGCCTGGCTCAGCTACGGGGTCCAGGGTTACGGCCAGCTGGCCCTGCAATACCTCTAACCGGCTGTGGAATACCGGTCGATCAGGTCGATCAGTTCATCATGGATCAAGCCGTTGGTGGCCACCAGATCGGGTCCGCCCGGCACGTAGTCATTCCCCTGATGATCGGTGATCCGTCCTCCCGCCTCGCGAACCAGCAGCAGACCCGCGGCCACGTCGTGGCGATGGATCGCTTCCTTGAAGCTGGCCACCAAGGCGTCGTAACTGCCGACCGCCACCCGGGCCAGTTCCAGGGCGACGGCCCCCACCTTCCGGATTTTCATGGTCTCCAGGAACATGGCCTGCAACAGCTCAGGAGTGCGGACGAAGCGACCGTTCTTCTTGAACTGGATGCCGACCACCGCCTCGGCCAGGCGGGATCTCCCGCTGACGGAGATCGGCCGGCCGTTGAGCCGGGCTCCGCCGCCCAGGGTGGCGGTGAAACCGTCATTCAGCAACGGCTGGTAAACGCACCCGGCCAGCGTCGCGTCACCTTCCATCAGGCCCAGGCTGGTGCAGAAGCCGGGCAGGCCCAGGGCGAAGTTCAGGGTGCCGTCCACGGGATCCAGGTACCAGGTCCGTCCGGATGACCCCACCGGACCGGTGCCCTGGAAATCCGAGCCCAGTTCCTCCCCCACGATGCCGTCCGCGGGAAATTCCGCGCCGATGCGCCTGCGCAGCATCTTTTCGATTTCCAGGTCGGCATCGGTCACCGCCTGCCGGCCCTGCTTGAAACGCAGTTCACCGGTTCGGCGATAGTGCCCGCGGGCGATGTCGCCCGCCTCGTGCGCCCAGGCCAGCATTCGGGCTTCCAGGGGGGGCAGAATGATCTTCTCGGTTTCAGGCATCGGAGGTCCCCATTTCTTGTTCGACAACCTTCGCCAATTCCTTGGCGCCCTGCCGGACGTTGGCGACGATAGCGGCGATTTCCTCCCGCGAGGCGTTGTCCTGGTGGATGCCCACGACCGCCACCACGGTCCGCCCGGAAGCCCGACCCAGGATTTCCGCGCAGTCACCCGCCAGGGGGCCTTCACGGTGGCCGGGCAATTCGGTCACGACGGCCCGGCCTCCCTGTTCCCGACCATTCCAGACCGCCACCGCCCCCACATGGGCCTTGCCGCCGGTGACCAGGAGCAGCAAATCCCGGCCTTGATGCTTCAATTCCAGTTTGACGCGCGTGCGGCCCCAACCCACACTCAGCGGCTCGACGGACGGGTTTCCCGGCCCTGCCGTCCCTTGGGTATCGTCAAAATTGAATTCATGATTCATCAGGATGCAACCCCCGGGCATCCGCGTTCGTCATAAGAACGGGAATTCGAACCGGTTTCATTCACCATGCGAATAACAACATCCGGTCGAGGGTAATGGATGCCCCGGCAGGAAATACAGGGTATATTTTCCAGGAGAGACCGGGAACTTTTTGCGGGGATGACCTGTAAGCAGCTCATCCCCGCGATATGAACCGACCTGTTCCGGAAAACTTCCGGGCCGGGTTTAAAAACGGAGCGCCATGCCGTCTGAACGGCTGCACCCAAACCCCTTGTCGGGAGTATACAGGCTGCTCACGTCCCGGGGCACTCATCTTGTCATTGGAGTGCTCACGGTGCTTGGTGTGCTGTTCAGCGGGTATGACGCGATCAAGACCCGGCCCAGCGATGGAACCGTATGGCTGCTCGGCCGCCCCAAGCTCGAGGTCCTCGACGTCGTTGCCCGTAAGACCGGCCCGCCGACGCCCCTGCTGCGGGGCGACCAGATCGTCGGTATCTCCAACACCATCGTCCGTTCCCCCCAGCAGGCGGCTCAGACCCTGAGCCATCAGACTCCCGGCACGACCATTCCCTACCTGATCCTCCGTGACGGCCGTCAAATGGTGGTCCAGGTTCCGCTGACCTCGACCCGGGTGAACATCCAGGATTACTCCGTGAACGTCGTGCTGGCTCTGGTGTACCTGATCATCGGGTTCGCCGTGTACCTGCGCAGCGGCAACGAACGGCCCGCCGGCCTCTTCTTTCTGCTCTGCCTGATGTTCGCCCTCTACTTCATGACCAACCTACAGCAGGCCAGCTATTTCCTCGGGGCCATCATCACCCAGAATCTGGGGGCCTTCGCGCGCTTCATGCTGCCCGCGGTGTTCCTGCACTTCTTCCTGGTCTTTCCCCGCAAGAAGCTGACGCTGACCCGGCACCCGTTCCTGGCGCCCCCGCTGTACATCCTGCCCCTGATGTTCTACTTCCGGTTCACCCTGGATCAGTTCATCGGCGCCGAAGGGGCCAAGATCAACGCCACAAGTTGGATCATTCTCGGGATCTACTACGTGTTCGGACTGGGCGCGCTTTTGCACGGCTACTTCAGCTACCGAGACCCTCTGATGAGACAACGCGTCCGCATCCTCACCTTCGGCACCCTGGCCGCGGTGATCCCCTTCCTGATCTTCAAGATCGGGCTTGAGGAATTGACGTTCAAGACCGGCCTGACACGGCTGGGAGCCGTACCCCTGGCCGCCATCCCCATTTCCTTCGGCTACTGCGTGGCCCGGTACCAGGTCCTGCAGATCGATCTGCTGATGAAACGCAACCTGGCCTACGGGCTGCTGACGGGGTTGATCTGGATCACCTATCTCGGCGGGGTGTGGTGGTTGGGCAGCCAGGCGTTGTCCCTGGTGCCCGGATCCAGTCCCCTGGTCGCCGCCGGCACGACTCTGGCCATCGCCGCGGCCCTGTGGCCGGCCCGGGCCCGCGCCCAACAATCCCTGGACCACCGGTTCTACCATTCACGCGACAACATGGCCGCTCTGATCGAGGAATTCAGCAAGGAGATTCCCCGGCTCATCCAGCGGGATCAACTGCTGGAAAAGGTCGGGCGGCGGTTGGTGGACGTACTGAATCTGCCCGGTATGGCGGTCTATCTCGTGGGAACCGAGGACGGATTCCCAACCTTCGACATGATGGGCCACGTCCGGGGCAAACCCCAGATTTCGGATCTCTCCGAGGATTCCGACAGCGGCAAGGACGATGTGCGTCATAGCCGGGAAATCAGATATCCCAAACAACTGGTCCTCCAATCGGTGGCCCCGGTCCTGCAGAATCAGGGAGAGCCTTTCTGGACCGGTGCGGGAGATCTGGAAACGCCCGACGACCACCAGGCCATCACCCGGGAACAGGTCGAGCTCAAGGCCAGAGCCAGGGAGCAGCGGTTCCTGCTGGACCACAACATCCATCTATTGATCCCCATGGTGACCCAGGGTCGCCTGGTCGGGATCGTCGCCCTGCCCGGCCGCCCCGGAGACGACGAATACCAGGTTCACGAACTGCAGCTTTTGACCATCGTGGCCGGCCAGGTCGCCCTGCAGGTCGAGAACTCCAGGCTCTACGAGGAGGAGATCGCCAAGCAGAAGCTCGAGGAGGAGATGGCCATGGCCCGCCAGATCCAGGCCAGGCTGCTCCCGGCTACTCTGCCCTCCATCAAGGGCGTGCAGATGGACGCGGTGAACATCTCGAGCAAACAGGTGTCCGGCGACTACTACGATCTGATCGAGAGGGATGACGGACGCCTGGCCATCATCATCGCCGACGTCAGCGGCAAGGGCATGCCCGCCTCCATCCTGGCCTCGAACATCCAGGCGGCCCTGCGCGCCCAGTGCTACACCTGCGAATCACCGGCGCTGGTGCTCGAGCGGATCAACCTGCAGATCCACGCCAGCACCGATCCGCAACATTTCGCGACCCTGTTCCTGGCCGTGTTCGATCCCGAAACGCGCAAGTTGATCTACAGTTCCGGCGGGCACAACGCTCCGGTCCTGATAAGGAGCGACGGAACGCTGGAACTTCTGGAAAAGGGCGGGTTGCCCCTGGGAGCCTTCGATTTCGGCACCTACGATGAGGGCTCGATCCTGCTCGATGCCGGCGACCTGCTGTTCCTGTACACGGACGGTTTGACCGAGACCAAGGACGTGACCGAGGAAGAGGAATTCGGCGAGGACCGACTCAACCGCCTGCTTCGCAACCGGCGGGAAGCGGACGTGTCGGAGATCTTCCAGGCCGTGAACCGTGAACTCGCGGAATTCAGCGGCCGCCAGGACGCCGATGACGACATCACCATGGTGGGTTTGAAGATCGTGGCCGCCGGCCACGTCGCGGTGGCAAAAGAATAATCGACGGAAGTGCAACAATCACGGGCGTTTGCTCGTAGAATTCCTGTAGCTTGCGGTGGCGAACCCGTTTTCGGGGTGCGCGATCGCCCTGTGGCTTTTCGACGGAGGCATCGTATTGAAGTGGATGATTATGGGTCTGGTTGCCGCCTTAGTCCTTATCGGACTTGGTCTTGTCCTGACCGGCGGCAACGGCGGCGATCAGGTTTCCGACAGCCCCGAAGCCATCAGGCTCTGTGAGGAAGGCACCAAGGACCTGAATGCCTTCCGCTGGCATTCCGCCGTGGAAAAACTCGGACAATGCCTCGAACTGGACCCCACCCTGGCCGAAGCTTCCATTTCCCGGACTTTCGCCTTCGGCCGGTTGGGCGAGAAAATGAAAGCCAAGGCCGAGTTGGCCAGAGCCGACAGCCTGACCGCCGTGATCGAGAACGACGTGCGGCGCATGCTGGCCCAACTCCGTCTCAGCGGGGTGAGCAATTCACAATTCCATGGGATGCGTGACTCCATCCTGGCCCGCCTGGAAACCGAGATCCCCGACAACATCTACGTGCTCGAGGCCAAGGCGGGCAACGCCACGCTGTCCAATGATCCGGCCGAAGCCGAATCGATCTGGAAGCGGGCCCTGGAAATCGACCCCAACTACGCCAGCAGCTACAACAATCTCGGCTACATGGAACTGAACCGCGGCAACTACGAGAAGGCCATCGAGTACATGCAGAAGTACGCCTTCCTCGCCCCGAACCTGGCCAACCCCCACGATTCCCTCGGTGAAGTCCTGATGGTGCTGGGCCGTTACGAGGAGGCCGAAGCGGAGTTCAGAATCTCGATCGAGATGCAGCCCGACTTCTACCACTCCCTGGTCAACCTGGGCAAGACCTACATCGCGCGTGGACAGCTGGGGACCGGACTGGGCATCCTGGAAAAGCTTCACCATGAGGTTGCCACCAGTAGAATCCAGATGTGGGTGGATCATGAGATCGTCCAGACCTATCTGATTTCCGGGCTGGATGAAGAATTGGCCCGAATGGCGGCAATCTATATTGAGCGATATCCCGAGGACGACTCCACTGCCATTTATCGGGGTATGCAACTGGCTTTCTCCGGCCATGTCGATGAGGGGCGGGCGGTCATGGACTCCACCCTGGCCGTTTGGCGAGCGGGTAAAGAATATAAGAGATACCCCAAGGCTCAACACGGCATCGACGCCGCCGCCTTCCAGTTCGCCGCTTTTCTGGATGATGTAGCGGAAGATTACGAAAAAGCCGCCGAAAACTGGGACAAAGCCGTAACCATCATGGAGGGCAAGCGACCCTACCATGAACAGTGGTACCCCAGGTTCCGGTGGGCGTCATCTCTCCACGCCGCCGGCCATTCCGCCAAGTCCCTGGAAATTCTCGAGCCCATCCTCAAGGTCAATCCGCGGCTCATCAACATGCTGGTTCTGAAGGTTGAATGCCACCTGGCCCTTCGGCAGGGTGATCAGGCCCGGCAGGCTCTCGAGCAGCTTCAGTGGAGCCTCACAAAATCCGACCAGGACTTTCCC
>CBDURF010000095.1:0-13154 GCA_965369705.1 uncultured bacterium | reverse complement strand
GGAACGCTTGAGGTGGGCGCAAGTCCATCTCTTTTTGTAACGGGAGGATTGAGGTTGGCCGAGGGCAACCATCCGGATTTGAAGAAGATGGCGGCCCGGATCATCGACCTCTTGGAGTCCGAACTGGCCACCGATGGCATCGATCTGCTGGACATTCGGCTTTTTCGGGGCGGAGGGCGTATTCAGCTCCGGATCTACGTGGATCTCCACGAGGGGGGAATATCCCTCGACCGGGTGGCCGCGGCAGCCCGGACCGTCAGCATGTTGCTGGAAGAAGCCGACCCGTTTCCCGGCCAGTACGTCATCGAAGTCTCCTCACCCGGCATCCGACGGCCCCTGCGCAAGCTCGAACACTACCAGGCCGCTGTTGGACAACGGGTGGATCTGAAAGTAGCGGGGCAGGGCACCCGCCGTGTCCGGGGAGTGCTGCAGGAAGTGGACGGCGACCGGCTCGTGATCCGGATGATCGAGGCGGATCCCGCGGTAGAGGATCGGGCCTCGGAAGAGGTCCGCATCCAGATGAACCGGATCCTGGAAGGCAACCTGGATCCCGATTTCGACGCGCAGGCCTTGATCAACGCCGATCGCCGCCGGCGCAAGGAAGAAAAACGCACACGGCGCCAAGCCAGGAAAGGCGTCCGGAAAAGCCGGCCCCGCAGCCGAAAAAACCAGGAGGATGATTCCTCCACAGGTGAAGCCGAATAAAGGGCCCGGGCCACAGGCCTCAGACCAGACCGACAGCAGGAGCGGAATCCGCATGGATCACAATATTCTTAATGCCCTGAGTGAGATCACCAGGGAGAAAAGTATCGATAAGGCCGTGATCATCGAGTCTCTCGAGGCCGGCTTGCAATCCGCCGCCCGCAAGAAGCTGGGCACCGAGGCCAACATCGACGCCCGGGTCGACCCCGACACCGGGACCATGGTGGTCGAGCAGGTCAAGACCGTGGTCGAGGAGATCGACGATCCCGACACCGACATCGCCCTGGAAGAGGCGCAGATCGAGTTCGGCGACGAGGTGGAGATCGGCGACGAGGTCCGTTGGGAACTCCCCCTGGCGGATTTCGGGCGCAACGCCATTCTGGTGGCCAAACAGATCCTGGTCCAGAAGGTGCGCGAGGCCGAAAGGGCACAGATATTCGAGGAGTACAAGAACCGGGTCAACGAGATCATCGTCGGCACGGTCCAGCAGGTGGACAGGGGCAATGTCCTGGTCAACCTGGGCCGGACCGAGGCCCTGATGCCGTACCGGGAGCAGATCCGCGGCGAGAAACTGCACCAGGGCAAGACCGTCCGGGCGTTCATCACCGAGGTCCTTGACAGCGCCAAGGGTCCGCAGGTCATTCTCTCGCGAAGTCATCCCAGTTTCCTGAAGGCGCTGTTCCATCAGGAGGTGCCCGAGATCCAGGAAGGGATCGTGGAGATCAAAGCCGTTGCCCGAGAACCGGGTACGCGCTCCAAGATCGCCGTGACCAGCAACGACGATCGGGTCGATCCGGTGGGATCGTGCGTGGGCATGAAGGGCAGTCGAGTGCAGGCGGTCACCCGGGAACTGGCTGGTGAACGGGTGGACATCGTGCCCTGGAGCGCCGAAGCGAGCCTCCTGATTTCCCGGGCCTTGAGCCCGGCCATCGTCAACAACATCATCCTGCACCGGGACCGGAACGAGGCCACGGTGGTGGTGGGCGAAGACCAGTTGAGCAAAGCCATCGGCAAGGAGGGCAAGAACGTCCGCCTGGCCGCCAAGCTCACCGAATGGAAAATCGACCTGGTCAGCACCCGTGAGTACGCACTCCGCCAACGGATCACCGATGAGATGAGCATGAAGCTCGGCGAGATGGAGGGGGTCGGCGAGGAGCTGCTGATCCTGTTGGAGGAAGTCGGGATCAGCACCATCGAACAGCTGGCGGACGCCTCCCTGGAGAAGCTGCAGGAAATTCCCGGCCAGGACGAGGGCTCCGTGGACAGCCTGCGGGCCACGGCCCAGGTCACTCGGGACGAGCTGCGCAAGATGATCGAAAAGACCATCGCCGAGGAAATGGAGAAGGAGGCGGCCGAGGAACGTCCGCTCTTCGATGAAGAGGCCCTCCAAGACGAGGGCGGCGAGGAGGCCGTCGAGGCCCCCCCGCCGACGGAGGAGGACATCTTCAAGGATTTCCCCGACCAGGGTGATGGAGAAGATGGCGCCTCAGGTGCCTCCGGTGTGGATAAGAAGGACGACGAGGACAAGAAACTGGACCCGTTCGCCAACACCGAACTCGATGATTGACCCGGTCCCATGACTGAGGAAAACACTCGAGACCAGGCGAGCAAATTGCTCGGATTATTGGGGCTGGCGCGCCGGGCCGGCAGGCTCGGCATGGGGTTCAGCGCCGTGGGAAAAATGGTCGCCAGGGGTGAGAATCCCCTGGTGATCACCACCTCTGACATGGGCGACAGCCTGAAGGGCAAGGTGTCCCGGTGGCAGCCCGTGCGGGGCATCGTGGCCGACGTTCTCACCGGTGAGGACCTGGCCCGGGCCCTGGGCCGCGACAAGCTCGCGGTGGTCGGAGTGAGCGATCCCGGATTCGTCAAGGGGATCCGGAAACTGGGATTCTGATGCAGTGTCGTCATACGGACGGCTCCCGCAGCGGATCCAATGATGATATCGGTGGAGGTTACCGATCTTGGTGAGGAAGCTGAGAGTTTACGAACTCGGTCGGCACTACGGCGTCGACAGCAAGCAGATCATGACGCTCCTGCAGAAGATGAAGGTGCAGGTCAAGAGCCATATGAGCGTGGTCGAGGACGAAGAGGTCGGCCGCATTCATTCCGTTTTCCAGCGGAAGCGACAGCTTGCCAGGGAGAACTATGCCAAGGCCCACAACCTCAATCCCGACCAGCTGAAGAATGTTGCGGCTCTCAAGCCGCTTGAAAAGCCCGAGGCGCCCGAGGAGCCCGAAACCAAGAAGAAGGCCAAGAAGAAAGCCTCCAAGAAGAAGAAGGCTCCCGCCAAGCCGAAGGTCATTGTCATCAAGAAGGCCGGTCAGATGACCAAGGTGGCCAAGAAGGCCCAGGAGGCAAAGGAAGCCAAGAAGAAGGCCCGGGCCGAGGAAGCGGAGCGCGCCCTCCAGGAAAAGGAGCGCCGGGAAGCTGAACTTGCCGCCAAGCGCGAGGAACACGCCAGGACCCGCATCGTCAAGAGCACGGCCGCCAAGCTTGTCAAGAAGGTCGATGTCGAAGCCCGTGACGCCGAAGAGACCAAGGTCGCCGAGGAAGCCGGAGAGACCGCTGTTGCGGACACCGGGCCCGATGTGGAAGTCGCCGAGGTTCCGACCGACACCGACGCGCCCGAGGCTGCAGCCGCGGATGATCAAGGCACCTCCGTCAAGGAGGGTGATGTTGCCGCCTCCGGCGAGGCGCCCGCGCCCGAAAAGGAGCCCGTTGTCGAGGATCCCCTGGCCAAGTTGGGCTCCAAGAAGAACGACGGGTACAAGTTGGGCGACATCATCAAGCCCGCTCCCAAAGTGAAGCGGCCTCGGCCCGGCCAGCAGGACAGACCCCACGCCGAGGTCAGCAGCTCCTCGGTGCGCGATTCCATCAAGGCAGCCATACAGCGGAGGCAAGACGAGGCGGCCGCCCGTGCGGAAACGACCCCCCGCCGCAAGCGGACCCGCAAGAAGAGGAAGGTTGACCAGGCCGAGGTCGATCGCGCCCTCAAGCAGACCATGGCCCAGTTGGAAGGCGTCGGTGGTCGCAAGAAGCGCAAGAAGGGTGAGAAGGTCGAAGAGGAAGTCGTCGTCGATACCTCCATCCTGAAACTCACCGAGTTCATCACGGTCCAGGAACTGGCCGACAAACTCGGGGCCAAGGCCCAGGAACTGATCGCCACCCTGTTTTCCCTGGGCATCATGGCGACCATCAACCAACGCCTTGAAAAGGACAACATCGAGTTGCTGGTCGCTGAATTCGAACGGGAAGTCGAGTTCCTGTCCGAATACGGCGAGGAAATCCTCGAAATCGAAGAGGTCAAGGACGAGGACAAGGTCGATCGGCCCCCGGTGGTGACCGTCATGGGCCATGTCGATCACGGCAAGACCTCGCTGCTGGACAACATCCGGGATACAAACGTCATCGCCGGGGAGTCCGGCGGTATCACGCAGCATATCGGCGCCTACACCGTCGAGACCGAAGGCGGGCCCATCACTTTCCTGGACACGCCGGGCCACGCGGCCTTCACGGCCATGCGCGCCCGCGGCGCCCAGGTCACCGACATCGTCATCCTGATCGTGGCGGCCGACGACCGGGTCATGCCTCAAACGATCGAGGCCATCAGCCACGCGAAGGCCGCCGGCGTGCCCATCATCGTGGCGGTGAACAAGATCGATCTGCCCGCCGCCCGGCCGGACCTGGTGAAGCAGGAGCTCCTGCAGCACGGGATCATGGTGGAGGAATTCGGGGGTGAGATCATCTGCGCGGACATCTCGGCCAAACAGGGTACGGGCGTGGACAAGCTGCTTGAGATGATTCACCTGCAGGCCGAGGTCCTGGAGCTGACCGCCAGCGACCAGGGTCCCGCACGCGGCACCGTGGTCGAGGCCAGGAAGGAACCCGGACGAGGTGTGCTGTTCACGGTCCTGGTCAACCAGGGCAGCCTCAAGGTTGGCGACAACTTCCTGGTGGGCACGACGTACGGCAAGGTGCGTGCCCTGCTCGACGAACGCGGGAATGCCCTGGAACAGATCAAACCGGGCGAGCCCTGTGAGATCCTGGGCGCGAGCGAAGTGCCGGCCGCCGGTGACCGCTTCTACGTCGTGGCCAGCGAGCGCAAAGCCCGCGAGCTCGCCTCCAAGCGAAGCAGCCTGCAGCGCCAGCAGAAGCTCGTGGGTCCCAAACAGGTCATCGATCTGGACAATCTGGCCGAACTGATGACCACCGGCGACCTGAAGGAACTGCCCATCATCATCAAGGGCGATGTGGCCGGTTCGGTTGAGGCCCTGGCCGATCAGCTGATGGAGTTGAACACCGAAGAGGTGCAGGTCAAGGTCACACACAGGGCGGTCGGGGCGATCAGCGAATCGGACGTGCTTCTTGCCGGCAACACGGGCTCGATGATCATCGGGTTCCACATGCGGCCCGGTCCCACCATCAAGGATCTGGCCAAGGCGAACAACGTGACCATCGAGGTCTTCGACATCATCTACGAGGCCGTCGATACCCTCAAGAAGGCCATGGCCGGCCTGCTGGGCAGCATCAAGCGCGAGGTCTCGACCGGCAGGGCCCAGGTGCGGCAGGTCTTCACGATCCCGAAGGTGGGTTCGGTGGCCGGTTCGATGGTCATCGATGGCATCATCAAGCGGAACTCCATGGTCCGTCTGGTACGGGACGAGGTGGTGGTCTTCGAGGGCAAGGTGAATTCACTGAGGCGCTTCAAGGACGACGTCAAGGAAGTGCAGACCGGTTACGAATGCGGCATCGGTCTGGAGAACTTCTACGAGATCGAGGAGGATGACATCCTCGAAGCCTACGAAATCGAGGAGATCGAGCGCACCGAGCTGTAGGCGATGGAGGGCCTGACCGGCCCGACGTTTCGACCTGTCGGGGACGCCGGCCTGGAACTTCCCGTTCCAGGCCGGCTTGACTTTCGGAGCCCTCCGCCCTCCATGGCTGCGGGCTCCTCCAGGCACCCCGCCATGCCCAAACGCCGGGCCGGTCAGGTCCTCCAACGTCTACACCACGGAAGTTCGAACTCCAGGAATAGACCGCTTGAGGGTTTACCAAGGGGTGGCCCGGCTTTATCTTGGAAGCTTGGCGGATGTGAGATGAATCAACTGAAGGATTGAAATGGATCCCTACCGGACAAACAAAATGAACCAGTCCATCCTCGAGGTGCTCAGCAAGCTCCTGCATGTCTCGGTCAAGGATCCCCGCGTGGGTTTCGTGACCCTCAACTCCGTGAAGCTGAACCGGGATCACTCGGTGGCCAAGGTCTTCTACTCGGTCATGGGGGACGAGGAGGACCGGAAGAAGAGTTTCCAGGGTTTGAAGAAGGCCCGCGGTTTCATGCAGAGCAAGCTTGTGCGCACCCTCGGTCTGCGGCAAGCTCCCGAATTGCGCTTCGCCTATGACGATTCCGTGGAGAAGGGTCTGGAGATCGGCAACCTGCTGGACGAACTCGCGAGCAAGGGTGAATTCCTGACCGAGAAGGAAAAGATGAGACAGTTGACCCTGGAGGACCTGGTTCCCCCTGCTGCACTCATCCGTAGTCTGCGGGAAGCGAAATCCATCTGGGTGGTGCCCCATTACAACCCCGACCCCGACGCCATCGGAAGCGCCCTGGCCCTGGGTGAGGCCCTGCGGACCATGGGACGCGAGGTGCGGGTCCTGAGCTACCCGGATCCGCCGATCGGCCTGCAGGATCTTCCCGGCTATGACCGGATGACTTCCAGCGTCGAGGCCGAGGAAATCTACGCGGCGGAAAATCCCGAGCTGATGGTATTGGTCGACTGCCACCGCATCGACCGGACGGGTCCGCTGGAGGATACGCTGGGCCGCTTCGACAAACGGCTGTGCATCGACCACCACCTGGTCAGTGGGCGGAAAGCCCCTGAACCGGGCTGGGTCGAGGCGCGGTCCTGCTCGACCTGCACCCTGATCCACCAGGTCATCACGGCCCTGGGCGAAGATGATGACGAGTTCGGCGACGACCCCTTCGATCTGTCCCTGGACATGGCGACCAACCTGTACGCCGGACTGATCAACGACACGGGCGGCTTCCGCTTTTCCAACACGGTGCCCTTCACCTTCGAATTCGCGCGTCGTCTGTCGGAGATGGGTGTCGACACGGCCAAGGTGGCCGGCACCACCCTGCACCGCTATCGCCGGGAAGGCGTGGCCATGCTGCAACGCGTGCTGGCGACCTTCGAATACCATGCCGGGGGCAGGGTCCTGACCCTCAACGCCACCGATGAGATGCTGGCGGCCACCGGCGGTTCCATGGCCGATACCGAGGGATTCGTTAACATCGCCACCGCCGTGGACGGCGTCTGCCTGGTGGCCTTCCTCAAGCAGATCAGCGAGGACACCTGGCGAACTTCGCTGCGCGTGTGCAACCAGGGCGACGTGCAGGTCATCGCCGCCAAATACGGCGGTGGGGGGCACAAGATGGCAGCCGGCTGCACGATCGAAGGTCCGCTGGAGGACGTCACCGCCATGCTGGCCGCCGATCTGACCGGCGCGCTTCCTGATGCCCAGCCCGACGACCTGTCGCGATGAACCCTGCCGGCGGCATCCTGCTTGTCGACAAACCTTCCGGAGTGACTTCCTTCGCCGTCGTGAACCACGTCCGCCGGGTGCTGGTCCAGGCTTTCCCTGATCTGGCTCCCCGGCGCGGAGGAAGTCGGCGGCCTGCAGGCGGACCGAAACCCCCACGATTCAAATGCGGTCACGCGGGCACCCTGGATCCCCTGGCCACGGGCCTGTTGATCGTGCTGGTCGGCAAGGGGTCGCGACTGGCTCCCTTCCTGATGGGCCTGGACAAGATCTACGCGGCCACCGTCCGCTTCGGCGCCGGCACCGACACCCTGGATCGGGAAGGGGAGGTCGTTTGCACGGCGCCCGTCCCGGACTCGCCGGAAGCGGTGGCCGGTTGCCTGGACCGCTTCCGGGGAGACATCATGCAGATTCCCCCCGTGATTTCCGCTCTGAAAAAGGATGGCCAGCCCCTGTACAAACTGGCCCGTTCCGGTCAGGATGTTCCCGAACCCGACGCCCGTCCCGTGACGATTCACCGGCTGGAAATGACGGGTTCGCGCTGGGGGGTGTCCGCGGACGACCCCGTGCACGAGGTCGATCTGGAGGTGGAGTGCACCAGCGGGACCTACATCCGTTCCCTGGCTCGGGACCTGGCGCGGGCCGCCGGCAGCGAGGGACATATCCACAGCCTGCGGCGGCTGGCCGTGGGCCCTTTCCCGATTGCCGACGCGGTGGCCAACGTCATGGAGCAGGAGGGGGAGAGTCTGGCCGGGGCCCTGCGTCCGCTGAGCGCGGCCCTGCCGCAGGTCCCGGCGGTGACGCTGGACGAAGATGAGGCCGCGGCCGTGAGGCAGGGGCAGCAGCCGCCCGCGGTCTGGCTCGAACGACTGGACCGGGAGCCGGCGGCCGTGGGCAAGGCGGGCCGCCTGTTCCTGATGCTCGACGGCGCGGGAGAAATGGTGGCCGTCGGCAGACTTGAAGATGAGACGGGGGAACCCAGGATCGCGGCCGTCATCGCCATTGAAAACCCGACGGCCGGCTAGTGTGAAGGAGGCCCATGCGTGCGACTGATCCGGCTGACAGGTACCTACATCAGTGAAATCATTGCCGGAAAGATCGGCACCCGGGGACCGCAGTTGCCTTCCTGCTCGCTGGCCTTGGGCTCTTTCGACGGGCTTCACCGCGGCCACCAGGAACTGATCCGGGGGGTCTTGGCCTCGCGCGACCGGCTCGGTCTGGCTTCGGGCGCCCTGTTCACCTTCATGCAGCATCCTCGTCAACTTCTCGATCCGGTGGCCGCACCCTTCCTGTTGACCACCTGGCGGGCCAAGCTGGCCCTTCTGCAGGAGTTGGATTGCCCGGTGATCGTGGCCGCGGATTTCTGTCCCGACCTGTCGCGCCTGAGCTACCGGGAGTTCGTCGAGAAATTCCTGGTCGGCTATCTGGGCATGAAGCATCTGGTGGCGGGCTACGACACCCATCTGGGGGCCGACCGCCAGGGCACCCCCGCCACCCTGGAGGAACTGGGCCGCAAGCTGGGGTACACCGTGGAAGTCATTCCCCCGGTAATGGACGGCGACCATATCATCAGCAGTTCGGCCATCCGGCAGGCCCTGACCGCCGGGAACATGCCTTTGGCCGCTTCGATGCTGGGCCGAGCCTACGCTTTCTGGGGGGAAGTGACGCCCGGCGATCGCCGCGGACGCCAGATCGGTTTTCCCACGGCCAACATCCAGCCCCTGGACGCGATGAAGATGCTGCCCGCCCCGGGAGTCTATGCGGTGAGGGTCCAGGTGCCCGGCGACGTGGTCGTCTCAGGCTCCGTCGGCGTGCTGGACCGTGTGACCGAGACATTGCCCGAGGTGGGGCTGCAGGGCGACATCCTGAGCGCCGCCCCCTCGGACTGGGCTGTTTTCGGCGGGATGCTCAACTTCGGCCACGTGCCCACCTTCCACGGGGACGGGCTGGTCGAGCCCCGCATCGAGGCCAACATCTTCGGGTTCGAGGGGGATCTGCGCGGGCGTAACGTGAAGATCGAGTGGATCCGGCATCTCAGGTCCGAGAAGAAATTCGACGGGGCCGCTCAACTGGTCGAACAGTTGAAACAGGATGAAGAACATGCCAGGCGTGTGCTGGGTTTGGCTTGATCCTGATTGATCCGGCCTGAGCGGCCAATGCTCAGGCGGACGTGCGGCCCAACTGCTCGGCGATGGCCTCGTTGATCTCGATCGCCACGGCCAGGGCGTCTCTTCCTTCCTGGCCGGTCACCTCGACGGGCTGTTCACCCTTGACCGCCCTGATGAAGGACAGCAACTCCTCGCGGAGGTTGTCCGTCTCCCCGTGCTGCAGCAGTTCAGGCACGACCCTGGGTTCGGTTCCCTCGCCGGGCATTCTGGTGGCGATGACGTTTTCCCGCGTGGCGCAATCGGCCGAGATGTAGGTGCCGTCCTGGAAGACGCGGATCTTGCGCATGTCCTTCAGCGAGATCCGGCTGGCGGTGAGGTTCACGGTGCAGCCGCTGGCGAAGGTGAGCCGGGCATTGGCGATGTCGAGATTGGACGTGAGCACCGGCAGTCCCGAGGCGCGGATCTCCTGCAACGGCGAATTCACCAACGACAGCACGATGTCGATGTCGTGGATCATCAGGTCCAGGACCACGTCCACGTCGGTGGCCCTGTTCTTGAACCCGCTCAGCCGGTGGGCTTCGATGAACAGGGGTTTCCCGGTACGTTCCCGCAGGATGCGGACGGCGGGATTGAACCGTTCCAGATGCCCGGACTGGAGCACGACGTTTCGGTCGGCGGCCATGGCGATCAGCTCATCGGCTTCGGCCACGGTGTTGGTCAGCGGTTTTTCGAGCATGGTATGGACGCCGGCGGCGAGCAGGGGTTTGGCGACCTCGAAGTGGTGGATGTTGGGAACCACCACGCTGGCGGCCTGGATTTCCGGAAGGATCTCGTTCAGGTCGGTGTAGGCCCTGGCGCCGGTCTCGGCGGCGACGGCCTGGGCCCGGTCCGCGTCGACATCGACGACCGCGACCAGTTCCACGTCGTCCATGGCGGCGTATTTCTGGGCGTGGAAGCGGCCCAGGTAACCTGTGCCGATGACGGCGGCCTTGATCTTGTTTTGTTTGGAATTCAACATTCCGGAACTTTAACCCATGGCTGGGGACGGGCAACATTTTTTTCGGGGGTAGGGCAGGCCGGGGTTGACCAGGCGTATCCTTTGTTGAATAATCCTCCGGTCATTCCAGCCAATTACGCAGCGCCGAGTCCGTCGAATCCTCCGCGGGGTTCCGGGCCAGGGAGGGCCCGTACATGACATCTAATCACCACGCTCGCAAGCCCTTCGGCCGTTCCCCGGGAACAGGTGTCCTTGCCCTCATCCTGGCAGCCATCCTTCTGCCATTGATCTGCGCCGCCCAGGGAATCACCCCCCAAATGCTGGATGAGGCGTCCCGGCGGACCGGCCTGAGCAAAGAGGAGCTTCTGCGCCAGTACCAGCAACAGGGCGGCGAAACGGCAGCGGCCGCCGATACCGTTGAAGCTCCGGCCCCCGGTCGGACATCTCTCGAAGGCATCGACGATACCGCGCCCTGGCGGGATACGCATGTCATAATCACCCTTCCCATGTCCGAGGATCTCGAGGATGAGGCCGCCGAAGGGCTGACCGTGGATGAATCCGCAGCCAGCGATCCCAATGCGTTTTTCGGCAGCGATTTTTTCAAGCTGGACGCGGGCATGTTCCAGCCGCCGTCCTTCGGTCCCGTGCCCGATGATTACCGGCTTGGCGTGGGGGATGAGATCATCATCAACGTCTGGGGCGGGGTGGATCTGCAGTTGACGCGGGTCGTGGACCGCGACGGCTCCGTTATTCTGCCCACCGTCGGCAAGATTTCCTGCGCCGGGCGCACATTGAAGCAGGTCGACCAATCCATCCGCCAGCGCCTGGCCACCACCCACGCCAGCATCGATGTGGACGGTTACGAGGGTGAAGGCGAGGGCGACACCTTCGTCGAGGTGACCATGGGGCATCTGCGGGCCATCCGGGTGTTCGTGATCGGCGAGGCCACGCGGCCGGGTTCCTACGAACTGAGCTCGGCCTCCACGATGCTGACGGCCCTCTACGCGGCCGGTGGGCCCTCGGAAATGGGGTCGTTTCGCGACATCCGCCTGGTGCGGGGCGACAAGACCGTCGGCCGTCTGGACCTCTACCAGTACCTGATGGGCGGCGGCCGCGACACGGACAGTCTCCTGCAGGAGGGCGACACGGTTTTCATTCCCGACCGCGGGCGCAGCGTGGCGATCGCCGGGGGCGTCCGGCGTCCCATGCGTTTCGAGATGATGGGTGAGGAGGGGCTGGCGGATCTGATCCGGTACGCCGGGGGATTCCTGCCCACGGCTGCCCCGGGGATCATCCACATCCGGCGCATCCTGCCGTTGGAGCAGAGGGAGCCCGGGCAGCCGGACCACGTGTTCCTGGACGTTCCCTTCGACGCGGCCGCCATGACCGGTGGCGACGGACAGCCGGTTCCCCTGTTGGACGGGGACAGGGTACGCGTGGACGGTGTCGAAGACCGGCTGGACAACTGGGTCAGGATCATCGGCAGCGTCAAGCGGCCTGGACAGTACGAATTCAAGCCCGGCCTGACCGCTCTCGATCTGATCGAGGCCGCCGGGGGACTGTGGCCGGACGCCTTGACCGAGCGCGCGGTCATCGACCGGACCAGTCCCGAGCGGCAGTTGTCCACGGTGGCCTTCGCCCTGGAGGAGATGTTGTCCGGCGCCGCCGAACCCGTGGCCCTGCAAGCCCAGGACGTGCTCGAAATCTTCTCCCGCTGGGACATCCAGAACCGGCCCCAGGTACATATCACCGGAGAGGTGAACAATCCCTTAGCGCTGGATTTCCGGGACGGGATGACCCTGCGCGACCTGGTTTTGAAAGCAGGCGGTTTGCGTGATAGCGCCAACCTCCTTCAGGCTGAGGTGTCGCGGCTGCAACTGGAGGCCCTGGAGAATCCGGACACAAGCGTCCGGCCCGAACGGACCGTGGAATCCATCATCGTTCCGTTGGACGGGGATTTCCTGACGAGCGAGGCGGGTTTTGCGCTGCAGGCCTACGACCGGGTCGCCATCCGCCGCCTGCCCTGGTGGGAAATGCAGCGGACGGTTACCATCCGCGGCGAAGTGTTCTACCCCGGTGTATTCAGCCTCGAGCGCCAGGACGAGACCATTTCGTCCGTGATCGCCCGCGCCGGCGGTCTGACCCCCGACGCCTACCTGGTCGGCGCCCGCATCGCCAGAAGCCAGGACGGAGTGGGGAACATCGCCCTGGAACTGATGAAGGCCCTTGCCGAGCCGGGTTCCCAGTACGACATCGTCCAGCAGGCGGGAGACCGGATCGTCATCCCCGACCGCATGTACACCGTGAAGGTGATGGGTGAAGTGGGGTTCCCCACCAGCCTGATCCACGAAGAGGGCAAGGACATCAACTACTACGTGAACCGGGCCGGCGGGTATCTGAAGAAGTCCGACAAGAAGCGGGCGCGTGTGGTTTGGCCCAACGGGATGTCCCTGCCGAACAAGGGTGGTCCGATGGTCGTTGCGGGATCAACGATCATCGTGCCGGTCAAGCCGCCGCCGGAGGGGAAGTCGACCATGGAGACGGTTAGGGACATTACGGCGATCATTGCTAGTTTGGCGATGGTTTACCTGGTGATTGATAGGTAGTGGTGATTGCCTCGGCTGGAATGGCGGTGGTGTGGTTGATGACCGAGAATACGACCAGAACATGGTGGATTCTGATGTAAAGTAATGAGGGAGATAATTCTTGAGTGATAATTCAAATGATTTACGCACACAACAAAGAGGTAACTCAAGTAACAATTTGCAATGATTATAATTGTAAACTGGCATTATCCT
>CBDURF010000094.1:0-13155 GCA_965369705.1 uncultured bacterium | reverse complement strand
TCTATCCCGAGGAAATCGAGTCCCAGTTGAACAACCTGCCCTGCGTGGAGGAATCGCTGATCCTCGAGAACAACGGGAAGCTGATGGCCCTGGTCTACCCCGATCTGGAATCGGTGGACAAGGCCTGCCTCAAGGGCAAGCAGGTCGAATCCATGATGGAAGAGAACCGCAAGATCCTGAACGTGAAACTGCCCGGTTTCAGCCAGATCACCAGGCTCAAGGTTCTGTACGAGGAATTCGAGAAGACACCGACCAAGAAGATTAAACGGCGGCTCTACAACGCATTTTCCTGAGGACCAACATAAACACGACCGGAGGAAAGAGAATGAAGATCAAGCAAAGCCCCAAAGACAATGTCATGGTCCTGGAGCTGTCCGGCAAGATCATGGGCGGTCCGGATTTCGACAAGTTCAAGGAGGAAATCCACGGCTTGCTGGACGAGGGCCACAAGAACATCATTCTCGACATGTCGGGCGTGCCCTGGATCAACTCCACGGGGCTGGGCATCCTCATCACCGGTTACCACTCGATAAAGGCCGCCGAAGGCACGATGAAGATCTGCAGCGTCAAGGAACGCGTGTTGAGCATCTTTTACATCTCACAGCTGGAAAACATCTTCGACGTCTACGAAACCCGTGAGGAAGCCCTGGCGACCATGCCCTCCTAGCCCGGGTTGCCCGGGGCCGCAATCGACAGGTCAATCGCGGTCGATCTTCTTGACCATCGCGTCGCACACCTTGTAGCCGTACTGCTCGTACAGGCCGTGGGCGTCCCGGGTCCGCAGCAACTGCTGACTGACGTTCACCACGTCCGGATGTTCGGACAGGCAGTCCATCAGCCACTTGCCCAACCCCACGCCCCGGTAGTCCGGGTGCACCATCACGTCGCAGACCCAGGCGAAAGTGCACTTGTCCGTGACGGCCCGGGCGAAGCCTATCTGCCTGCCCTCGGCGTAAAGACCCAGGGTCAGGGAATTCTTGATCGACTCCTCGATGATCTCCTGGGGCCGTCCCGCCGCCCAGTAGGACTGCTGCAGCGCGGGCCCGATATAGAACATGTCGAGTTCGGATTTGTCGTCGCTGATGCGGTAGGTGTCTTTCTTCCACTCCATGGATTCTCTCCTGCTGGTCCGGCCGACCGGTTCCGTCCGGTCGGAAGGCGGGTGGAATGCTACTAGAATTCGGCCAGTTTCGGGGCCCGCGGGAAGGGAATGACATCCCGAATGTTCTTGATTCCGGTAACGTAGTTCACGGCCCGGTCGAAACCCAGACCGAAACCCGCGTGGGGCACCGTACCGTATTTTCTCAGGTCACGGTACCACCAGTATTCCTCCTTCTCCAGTCCCATTTCCTCGATACGCGCGTCCAGGACTTCGAGGCGCTCCTCGCGCTGGCTGCCGCCGATGATCTCGCCGATGCCCGGCGCCAGCACGTCCATCGCGGCCACCGTATTGCCGTCGTCGTTCAGGCGCATGTAGAAGGCCTTGATGTCCTTGGGATAGTTCATCACCACGACCGGTCGCTGGCACAGCTCCTCGCACAGGTAGCGCTCGTGCTCGGACTGCAGGTCCATGCCCCACTTGACCGGGAACTCGAAGTTCTTGCCCGACTTTTCCAGGGCCTTCACCGCATCCCCGTAATCCATGCGCTCGAAACTGCTGGTGACGAACTTCTCCAGCCGCTTGACCGCGTCCTTCTCGATATGCTGGGCGAAAAACTCCATGTCGTCGGCGCGTTCGTCCAGCACCGTCTTGAAAAGGTAGCCCAGATAGTCCTCGGCCAGGTCGGCGTCGTCGTTCAGGTCGGCGAAGGCGATCTCCGGCTCGATCATCCAGAACTCGGACAGGTGCCGGCTGGTGTTCGAGTTTTCCGCCCGGAAGGTCGGCCCGAAGGTGTAGACCCGGGTCAGGGCGTTGCTGAAGCATTCCACGTTGAGCTGGCCCGAAACCGTCAGGAAAGTCTCCCGCCCGAAGAAGTCCTGGCTGAAATCGATGCCGCCATCCGCCGTCAGCGGCGGATTGACCAGATCAAGGGTGGAAATACGGAACGCCTCCCCGGCGCCTTCGGCGTCGCTGGTCGTGATGATCGGCGTGTGGATCCAGTAGAAGGAATTTTCGTGGAAGAACCTGTGTGTCGCCTGGGCCAGGCAATTGCGCACCCTGGCCACCGCGCCGAAGGTGTTCGTCCGCGGCCTGAGATGGGCCACCTCGCGCAGGAACTCGAAACTGTGCCGCTTGGGTTGCACGGGATACGACTCGGGATCCTCCACCCAACCGACCACCTCGACGGCGTCGGCCCGAATCTCCACCGTCTGGCCCTTGCCCTGGGATTCGACCAGTTCGCCGGTGCAGATCACCGAGCAGCCGGCACTCAAATTCAGGATCTCGTCGGCGTAGTTGGGCAGATCGTTCGGGGCCACCACCTGGATGCTGTCGAAGCAGGTGCCGTCGTGGACCTGGAGAAAACTCAGGCCGGCCTTGGAATCACGCCGGGTGCGCACCCAGCCCTTGACTGTGACCTGGTCGCCCACCGGCGCCTGGCCGGCGAGCAGGAAGGAGATTTTCTGGTCGGACATGCTCGTTCCTTCGAGGAGACGTGAATTTTCCTTCACGGGAAAGGGGTATGATAGCACCAGGATCAGGGCCGGACAACCGCCGGGACCCCTCCGCGGCCCGAAATGGGGGACAAATTGTTCGGGTTGGGCTATCTTGGCTCCCACCTGGAACCCTGGGCAAACACCAAAGCCGGACGATTGTGGACAGCCAGGACCGTCCGCCAGGAGAGACGATGGAACAACCGCAGCAGCCCCGGAAACGATCCGGCTTGGCAATCACCTCGGATATCTTCGTCCTTGAAGATCCCGCGCACATCAACAGGACATTGAACAGGTTGTTCTGGGTTGGTTTCCTGGGGTCCCTTTCCATCTTCATCCTGTCCATCATCATCGATTGGAAGGCGGCAATCAAACTGTCCCTGGGGTCGGCGATCGTCTACGGAATCGTCATCCTCATCCAGCGGCGCGGGCATCCCCGGGCGGCCAGCCTGCTGGCCCTGATGGCCATTATCTTTTTTTCCCTGGCGGGAATGGTCACCGGGGACGGCATCCATGATGCCACCATCATCATCCTGCCCGTCGCCGTCGCCATGGGCAGCCTATTCCTGAGCAGGGGACTCTTCTACTGGGTGACCGGCCTGGTTCTGGCGGCCATCGTGACCATCGGCATCCTTGACTACCGGGGGATAATCACCAACAGGTACAACGGGCTCTGGGAGACCGGAGACATCGCCATCCTGTTCCTGATCTCTCTGGGCTCCGCGGTGATCATGCGTCTGCTGACCCTGGCCATGAACGACAGTCTGGTCCGCGCTCACACCAGCGAACGCAATTATCGTGTGATATTCAACACTTCCAGCGACGCCATCTTCATCCACGACGCGGTCACCGGAGCCATTCTGGATGTGAACGATCGGATGCTCGAAATTTTCGGCTTCGACCGCGAGGAACTGATGGCGACTTCCTTCGAGGGAACCCTGTTGAAAGAGCCACCCTACACCCTCCAACACGCCCAGGCCCATATGAAACGGACCCTTGAGGAAGGACCCCAGGTATTCGAGTGGCTGGCCCGGCGCAAGAGCGGGAACAACTTCTGGGTCGAGGTGGCCCTGCGCCGGACGGAAATCGCCGGCAAGGACCGGATCCTGGCGGTGGTCCGCGACATCGACGACCGCAAGCGCATGGAAGAACAGCTGCGTCAGTCCGAGAAGCTCCAGGCCGTCGGGACGCTGGCCGGCGGCGTGGCCCACGATTTCAACAACCAGTTGACCGGCATCATCGGCTGGACGGAGCTGATCCAGGACAGGATCGGCGATGACCCGGATCTGGACACCGCGACCACCAACATCCTCACGGCCGCCCAGCGAGCTTCGGACCTGACGGCCCAACTGCTGGCCTTCGCCCGCAAGGGCAAGTTCGAGTCCAAACCCGTGGACATCCACGTCCTGATCAACGAAGTCACCCAACTGCTGACCTACACCATCGACAAAAAGATCTCCATCGAAGCCAGGTTGGAAGCCGAATCCCCGTACACGATGGGGGATCCCTCCCAGCTTCAGAACGCCCTGCTCAACCTCGGTGTGAACGCCCGCGACGCCATGCTTCAGGGCGGTCGGCTGGTTTTCGCCACGCGGAACCTGGACCTCACCGGAGACAAGGAAATGTGCCGGCGCGGAGAAGTGGAACCGGGACCCTACGTCGAGATTTCGGTGACCGACACCGGTGAAGGCATGGATGAGGAAACGCTTAAATCAATCTTCGAGCCGTTTTTCACCACCAAAAAAGCAACCAAGGGGACCGGTCTGGGCCTGGCCGCGGTCTACGGGACAGTCAACAGCCACCACGGGTGCATCGAAGTCACAAGCACCATGGGCGCCGGGACGACCTTCCGGGTCAGCCTGCCCCTGGGGCCCAAGCCGACCGCCTCGTCGCCGGTGGAGGAATCACCCAGGGTCATGGGCTCCGGCCGCATCCTGATCATCGATGACGAGGAGATCCTCATCCAGACGGTCTCGGCCATTCTCCGCAAGGACGGTTACGACACCGTCG
Source organism: uncultured bacterium (assembly GCA_965369705.1). GTDB lineage: Bacteria > Krumholzibacteriota > Krumholzibacteriia > LZORAL124-64-63 > LZORAL124-64-63 > JAGLCY01. The sequence continues at coordinate 8,553 of CBDURF010000094.1, read as the reverse complement.
CCTGCACCGACAGCCGCGAGGGGGTCGAGCTGTACGGGCGATCGCCCGGGAAATTCGACCTGGTCCTGCTGGACATGATCATGCCCGGGATGGGCGGACCCGAGGTATTCCGCGCCCTCAGGAAGATCAATCCCGCCGTGGCCGTCCTCCTCATGTCGGGGGCCACCGCGAACCACGAGGTGCAGGACCTGGCGGACGCCGGAGCCAGCGGCTTCCTGGCCAAACCTTTCCGTCCTCTGGATCTTTCGCAGGCGGTTGCGGCGACCTGGCCGGACCCGTCATCCATCTGAGTTCGAATTGAAGAAGATCAGGGCGAACACCGGGATGTGAAGCGGGCGCACCACATCAGCGATAAAGCGACTTCACGCTTCCCCACGAGAATTCATCCACCGGAACCGCCCCGAACGCCTCCAGCCGGACATCCGCCAGGGTTCCATATGAATCGACATCCACGTGGCAAGGCAAGAGCAGCATCTGACCACAGAATAATTCTGCTGAAATAACCGCTCCCAAAAGGAGGTTGGGGCTCCCGCTTCCAGTCGGGCAACAATATGCAAAAGTTGCACTCCATTGGGCAAACGATCCATTCGGCGGTTGGACTGTGGCGTGAAAAAATCCATCAAAGACCTCGGGGGCCTTCAGAAACATGGTCAACTCTGGTGTAAAGCCGGTGGTGTCGGGAAGGCCGTCGATTGGATTGATACAAACGACCACTCCTTTAACCCAAGCTCCTGTAAGTACAAGACGCAAGCCATTCATGCTTTGTAAATCCGGGGGAAACATGAAGGTCGTTGAGCGCGACACGGGCGCAGCGTCAGGAGGCAACCATCCGGTTTCGAAGTCTCCCGTAAGTTCGGGGAAACTGATGTCGATGATTTCAGCGGAAGCGTTTCCAACCAAAACGGTCAAAGTGATCAAGATCAAAATGCGGATCACGATGTTGCCTCCCTTATCAAACAACTATATCACATCCCGCGGGGAAAAGGCCCCCCGGGGAGCCCTGACCCGAACCAAAGGGACCCGGGCTCTCCCAGGTCCCCTCGGAAGGTTGGAATAACCGAATCCTCCTACCTGAACAGGGCCTTCACGCGGCTCCAGGAATTATCCTCGTCCGCCACGGGATCCTGCGTGCAGATGGTGTCGATAACGATCTGGTCGACCACGCTGCAGTAGGGGAAGGTGAGGGTGATGGTTTCCGATTCCGGATTGGGCTCGATAAAGCGGCCGTAATTGTAGGTGTACCACGAGCCGCCGAAGGGCGCGGCTCCGGGCCACTGGATGTGAGGCAGACCAGTCGACCAGCTACCGCTGGTGTACCCACCCGGGTTTGACCCCTGTCCGGACACACTGACATCGGAGGGGACCTTGGTGCTCGTCACCTGCATGAAGATCCACTTCCCCCCTTCCGGGTCGTCGGTGTTGGGAATGGTCAAGGTGATGGTGCCGCCGCCTGCGACATTGCAGTGCCAGCCCGTCACAAAACCATCGGGATCCATTTCCGGAGGGCATTCCCATTCACCATAATCCCAGCCTAAGGGTGGATCGAATTCGGCGAAGGGAACTCCGTTGGGGTTGTCGAAGATTTCCGGTTCGAAAAATGCCGGATCGGAAAAATTCCAGTGTTGGAAAGTCGTGCCCGCCGCACCGCGATCCCAGGTGTCGGGCGGAGGACCGCCCCAGTAGTCGATGGCCAGGACCGTCCCCGTCAGACAGACCATCAACAGGACCGTCATCACCGATACCGTCTTGCGCATAATCTTCCCCCTAACATGTAACGGCACGGCGCCAACCCGGAGGTGGATTGGAACCGGGTCGGGCCACACCAAACCTCCCAAATACTATCACATCCCCGGACAGAATTGGCGATAATATCATAAGATTTTCAGAATCAGGTTAATCTTGCCCTGAATATGTGTTTCCCGCCTTCATCGGCATTGTCCGTTCAAGGCCCGTCCCCCATCACAATAGTTGTGAAATACTGGAAACAGATCCTTAAGTCCTTGCCCATGCGGGCGATAACTATGGGGATGCCTTAATTGGATTCCAAACCGGGCGTATCCATCTGCGCCACAGTGCCGGAGATCCTCTCCATGAACCGAAAATGCCTTCTCGCCACTTGGGTACTTTTCACCTTGGCCGTCATCAGGATGGGTCCCGCCATCGCCGATACGGAAATGGCGGTCAAGTTCCACCGGCTGATGCTTGCCGACGGGCTTTCCCAGAGTTCGATCATCTCCACCTACCAGGACAGCCGCGGCTTCATCTGGATGGGCACGCAGGACGGTTTGAACCGCTACGACGGCCGCCAGATCATTTCCTTCAAAGCCGACCCCGACGACCCGTTCAGCCTGACCGACCCGAATATCTGGAGCATTGCCGAGGACGCCAACGGCGATCTGTGGATCGGCACCGAGGGCGGCGGCTTCAACCGCTTCAACAGGCAGCAGGAAAACTTCACCCCCTACCGGTACGACCCCGCCCAGCCCGGCAGTCTCAAGTACTACAACGTCAAGACCCTGGTCATCGATCGCCACGGCGATGTATGGCTGGGCACCATCGGTGACGGCCTGTTGCGCTTCCATCCCGAAACCGAAAAGATCACGGCCTTCACTCATGACCCCGACGACCCGTCTTCCCTGCCCGCGAACCAGGTGCAGAGCCTGCTGATAGACTCGCGGGGCCTGATCTGGATCGGCACGGAAAAAGGGCTGACGCGTTTCTCGCCCGCCACCGGCCGCATGCAGCACTTCCGTCACCGGCAGGAGGAAGGCAATTCGCTGATCGCCGGCGAAGTGCGCAGCCTCAGCAACGGGCGCGACGGACGCCTATGGGTGGGCACTACCGAGGGCCTGTGCCGTTTCGATCCCATCACCGAGGAATTCGAGCTTCACGTCGTCGATCCCGGGGATGAAGCCGTACCGCCGAACCTGTCGATCAGCACCGTGTTCGAGGATCCCGACGGACATGTCTGGATCGGGACCGAGCACAAGGGTCTCTATCTGCTGAACCCGGGAACCGGGCATTGCCGCAAGTTCCTCCACAACCCCCAGGATCCCTTCAGCCTCAGCGACAACGAGGTCTACGGCATCACCATGGACCGCACGGGGGTCATCTGGATCGGCACCAGCAACGGGGCCAACCGCCTGGACACCAAAGCCAAACAGTTTTTCCATGTCAGCAACCAGCCCGGCAATCCCGCCAGCCTGAGCCACGCCTGCGTGTGGTCCGTCTGGGAAACCCGCGGCGGGAAGGTCTGGGCGGTCACCGAATCGGGGTTGAACATCCTCGATCCCGAGGCCGGCACCGTGGAACAGGTCTGGGCGGATCCCACGGACCCCCATCTGCCGAGCTATGATTCCTTCATCGAGATCCACGAGGACCAGGACGGCTTCATCTGGCTGGGCGCGCGCGACGGCGCGTTGAACCGCTACGACCCCCGGACCGGAATCTACACTCGTTTCCCCGTCCAGCACGACTCTGCGGACGGCCCCGACGACGATCGGGTCTTCTCCATCGCCAGCGACAACGAGGGCAAGATCTGGCTGGGCACCATGACCGGCCTGGAATGTTTCGATCCCGAGACCGAAACCTTCATCTCCATCAAGCCCGATCCCGCCGACCCCAAGGGGTTGCCCACGGGCAGCGTGCGCGACCTTTTACTGGACGACACGGGCAGGCTCTGGATGAGCGTCTGGGGCAACGGCGCGGCCTACCGCGATCCGGTCACCGGGGACTTCCATCATTTCAAGCACCTTCCCGAGGACCGTAACAGCCTCAGCAGCAACGTCGTGCTGAGCATCTTCCAGGACAGCGAAGGTCGGATCTGGCTGGGCACCAGCTCGGGGCTGAACCTGCTGGATCCCGAGTCGGGGACCTGCCGCTGGTTCACCGAGCGGGATGGGTTGCCCAACAACACCATCTACCGTATCCAGGAAGACGGCGACGGCGGCCTGTGGATCAGCACCAACTACGGCCTGGCCCGTTTCGACCCCTACTCCCTGGAAGTCAAAACCTACCTGAGGCGCGACGGCATCCAGGACAACGAGTTCAACATGGGGGCTTCCCACCTGGGCCGCAGCGGCAAGCTGTATTTCGGCGGGATCAACGGGTTCACCATCTTCCATCCGGACAGCATCCGCCACAACCCCTACATTCCGGCGGTGGTGCTGACGGATTTTCGTCTTTTCAACAAACCCGTCCCCGTTGGTGAAGGCCCGGACGGCCGCGTGATCCTGGACCGGTCGATCAGCGAGACCGACCACATCGAGTTGACTCATCGCGACCACGTCATCTCCTTCGAGTTCAGCGTTCTTCACTTCGCCTCCCCCGAAAAGAACAACTTCGCCTACAAACTCGAGGGTTTCGAGGACCAGTGGAACGAGGTGGGAACCCGCAACCACGCCACCTACACGAACCTGCCGCCGGGCGACTACACCTTCCGGGTGCGCGGCTCCAACAACGACGGCGTCTGGAACGAGGATGGGCTGGCCATCACCTTGACCGTCAAACCGCCGTTCTACCGCAAGGCCTGGTTCATCTCGGGAATGGCGATTTTCGTCCTGGGCGCGATCTACGGGCTGCACCGCTACCGCATGCGTCTGCTGGACGTGAAGAACAAGGTCCTGGAGCAGAGTGTGCTCGAGCGGACCGAGGAAATGACCCGCACCAACCGCCATCTTCAGCAGGAGATCTCCGTCCGGAAACGCATCGAGGACGAGCTGCGCGAGTCCAAGGATATCGCCGAGGCCGCCACGCGGGCCAAGAGCGAGTTCCTGGCCAACATGAGCCACGAGATCCGCACCCCGATGAACGGGGTCCTGGGCATGACCTCGATCATGCTGGATACGGAGCTGACTCCGGATCAACGTGATTACAGCGAGATGATCTACGCCAGCGCCACCAATCTACTGGTGATCATCAACGACATCCTCGACTTCTCCAAGATCGAGGCCGGTAAGCTCAAACTCGAGCGCATCGAGTTCGATCCCTGCGACGTCGTGGACCGAGTGGCCGACATGCTCGCCCTGAAGGCGAAGAACAAGGGACTGGATTTCCGCAGCCGCATCGCCGCCAACGTCCCGCGGACCCTGCGGGGCGATCCGGGCCGCCTGACCCAGATCCTCATCAACCTGGCCAACAACGCCGTCAAGTTCACCGACGAGGGTGAGGTGCGGATCCAAGTCACCCTGGAAAACCAGCGCAAGTCCTGGGCTGTGCTGCGTTTCGAAGTCACCGACAGCGGCGTCGGCATTCCCTCGGATCGTCTCGAAAGGATCTTCGGCTCCTTCACCCAGGTCGACGCCTCCATCACCCGCCAATACGGGGGCACCGGCCTCGGCTTGGCCATCGTCAAGCAGCTCCTGGACCTGATGGGCGGGGAAATCGGCGTGGAAAGCATCGAGAACAAGGGCACCACCTTCTGGTTCACCGTGGGTTTCCCTTCAGAGAGGTCGCGGAGTAATTCCAGCCGTTCCGAGCGCGTCCTGGTCGCCCATGACGATCCCGAAGCCATGCTTGCCCTGGAGGAGCAGCTGGCCTATCTGGGCTACAAGGGAGTCGTTGTCGAACCGGACAAGGCCGCCCAAAGGCTGAAGGCCGCCATCGAGGACGAAAGCCCCATCCCGGTGGCCCTGATCGGCAGCGGCGAGGGTCGTCAGCAGGCCCGGACCGCGGTGGCCCGGATCAAAAAGGACTTGGGCGAGAATGCGCCACAGTTCATCCTGCTGTGCAAAATCGGTTGCGTAATCGACCGCCAGGAACTCGAGAAAGACGGCCTGCATTCCTATCTCACGGTTCCCGTCCACCACGGCAAGCTCGAAGCGGTGCTCGGGGAAATAACCGGACAGCTACCCGACAAGGATGTCAAGATCGCGTTCGAATCCCAGCGAATGGTGGCCGTCGAAACCGTCGCTTCGGACAGCACCGACACCGATGACGGCACGGACGACAAGAAGCCGCTGGTCCTGCTGGCCGAAGACAATCCCATCAACCAGAAGGTCGCCTGTCTGATGCTCGACAAGATCGGGTACCGGGTCGACGTGGTGACCAACGGTCACGAGGTTCTGGACGCCGTGGCCCAGGAGGATTACGTCGCCATTCTCATGGATGTGCAGATGCCGGAAATGGACGGTCTCGAGGCGGCCCGGCGCATAAGGGCGGAGGATTCGCCCGCGCGGGATCCCCTGATCCCCATCATCGCCCTGACGGCCCACGCCCTGGACCAGGACCGGGAGCGCAGTCTGGCCGCGGGCATGGATGACCATGTCTCCAAGCCCATCGACTCGAAAGCCATCGCCGAGATCCTGGCGCGGCATATCGGCCGGCACGTCCCGGTCAGACCCACGGTGATAGAGGCTCCGGTGGAGGAATTTCCGGTGGAGGAATGTCCCATGGAAGACATTCCCGAGGTCCACACGGTGCCGACGGTCAGGGTATGACCGCTCCCCCCCATTCGACGACCGTCGTGCCGATGCGTTCGACGGTCGGAATCCGCGGCGCGGTCAACTCCGCCGCGGTATCACTCCCCTGAAAGAACAGCCAGAAACGCAGGACCGCGTCCGGCGCGGGTGTAACTTCGAGTTGCACCCAGGCATCGAGGTCGCTTCCGAAGACCGGGTGGATCTGGTAGAAGTCGCGCCGGGGCAGCCGCGACAGCCAGTAGGCGAGGAAATCGTCCCGCTCGGCGGCGGTCAGCCCCACGGCGACGGTGATCGACTCCAGCCCGGCGGACAACTCGGACCAGGACAGACACCAACCTTCGGCAATCAACGGGGCTCCCCGCATGGCGATTTCATAGAACAGGTAGTCCCATGTCGCGTCGATGCGGCCGGCTTCATCAACGAACACGTCCCAGCCGGCGCCGTAGTCCGGTTCGCTGGCCGTCAGGTGGATTCCCAGGCCGAACTCCAGGTCGACCTGAAAGCGTCCCGGCTGTTCGGGATAGATGTAGACCGCGGGCTTTTCAACCATGATATCTTCGAGAATCAGGCGCTCCACCCGGACGAGGTCCTCCCCGTCGCAGAAAAACGCCCCGCTTTCCGCGGAAAGATAGAGGGGAAACGGTGCCTCGGGATCCAGGACCTTGCCTGCCGTCACTGTGTAATTGCCGGTCTTGACTCCTGCCAGGGCGAACCGGCCATCGACGTTGGTGGCGGTTTCGTCCACCACCACGAGTTTCGCTCCTTCGTAGCGGTACAAGGTAACGGTGGCGTCATCGGACGGTACAGGGCCTTGGCCTCCATCGTAGAAAACCTCGCCCGCGACCACGGCCTCGTTGGCCATCGACTGTAGCGGGATTTTTGCGATGTGATCGGCGGATTTGGCGGCGATATTCAGGGATCTGCTGAAGGGACTGACCAAGGAAAATCCCCCGCCCCCATGATCCCAGATTCCGGCGTAGACCCAGAAGGTGCCTGCGTCCAGCTCGTCGAAAACATAATGGCCCACGTCGTCGGCCAGGACGCTGTCGAAGACGCTGATCGTCGGATGCGAAAAGAATTCGGGACGACGCCCCAGGTAGACGGTGGCCCCTGCGGCGAGACTGCCGTTCTCGTTCCGGACCACACCGCTGATGTCGACGCCGGGGGACGAAGGCCGGGTCGGATCGTCATCACTGCAGCCGGAGGCCAGGAACAGGACCAAGACTGTGAAAAGGAACGGAAAAATCAGTCGCTGGAGATTATAACGAGGAGTGAGCATGGCTGCCCCTTTCCGCCATTTCGCCGGGAAAACGCCCCCGTTATTGTACTGGTTCGGGTGGAAGCAGTCAAATGGGACGGGTGCCGCGGACAGCACTTTTCGGGGGAATCGGATCAGGAGGGAACTGTGGGTGGTTGCTGGTGTGATATGGGCGAATGTCAGGTCCCCGGGGGGCCTTTGGGAATGCGGCAGACAAATTTGTAAAGTTAAAATTAATTTGATGTTACCAGACTTTTTCGCTTGTTTTTCGCCTGTGGTTTGACTATATTGATATCTCCTCCCGAAGATCCATTTCCGTTCCCTTTGTTCGGGAGGTCCGGTCATGCAATTCATCCCCTTTGAACACCACAAATCCGCCCGGTTCGCTGATGTCGCGCTGAAGAAATCCGTTCGTGTCGTGGAAAAGGCTCAGCAGTGTGCCGTGTTGTGATTCGGCGAGATCATCCGTCTTGCGCGGCAATTGGACAATCTGCCCGCGGTGCGCGAGGCGGTTGCATCCGGGGAACTCGGGTATACCAAGGCGCGAGAGATCGTCTCGGTGGCCACACCCGAAACCGAGGACTTTGGGCTCAAGGCCGCCAAGGTGGACCCGGGCCAAGGTGAGTTGCTGCCGTCATCGCCGCCGGTGGTCGCACCCCGGGAACTGCCGGTTTGTTTCAGGATTGGCCTGACGCCGGAGCAGGAGGCACGGCGGTCGTCGCTGGTTGAGCGGCTCCACAAACTGGGGGGTGTACCAACGGATCGGGCCGAGTTGATGCTGGAAGCGTTGGCGGCGCTGGTGGAAACAAAAGAGTTACAGAGCCAAAAGTGCCCCCGGGGGCACTTTCCCAGCCGGCCGCCGGTGCAGATCCATGT
>CBDURF010000093.1:0-13243 GCA_965369705.1 uncultured bacterium | reverse complement strand
CTATTCGGTCAGGAATCAGAAGTCACGGCCTGCAGACGCGGCCCGGGTTGTCCTCGTACATGCGTATTACCCGGGCCGCGTCTGCAGGCCGTGCCTTCTGATTCCTGAGCTAATGGTGCATCGCACCGGCTGGTCCTTCCCCCCCAACAGGATGAGATCAGCTAAGGGCCCCTCACCTGCAGAACATTTTACTGAACCTCATGGCCTGGAGACCAGCGGGCTCGCTACAGACCGGTAATCCGTCTGGCCTCGTGCATAAATAGACCCCGGGTAATCCGCAGGTACGAGGACATCCCGGGGTCTATTTGTGCACGAGGCCAGACGGATTACCGGACTGCAGCGAATCCACCAGCTCTTCAAGCCGGAGATTGAGCATGATGTTGAGCCGGTAGGCCAGATCGGCGTCGCCCGGCGGCAGTCCCAGGGCCTTCAACGATCCCATGAACTTGCGGTGGGAGCGGCCCGACCGGTAATCCGGCTCCCGGGGAGGATAAAGCAGGTAACGATCGACCAGAAACAGGTCCGGGTCGAGCAGAAGAGTGGTCGAGTAGTAGAGCAGACCCCGGGTGCGGTACATGCAGGAGCCGCCGATCTTCCGCTCGCCGATGGCCAGGTCCGAGACGCCGCGCTGCTTGACGCCGGGCACGTCGCAGACGGTCAGGGCGGTGATCAGCCATTCGCTGATGGCGGCGAAGGAGCTCTTGATTGCCCCGATGCCGGGAAGCGGCACCACCACCGAGATGATCAGGTTGCCGGGGTCCAGAACCACGCTGCAACCTCCGCCGGGCCGCTTGTAGAGGGTGACCCCGTCGGCTGCGATATGGGCGGTGTCGAGTTCGAGTTCCTGCCGACCGCCCCGGCCGATCACGACCGCGACTTCCGCCGGTTCATAGACGCGCACCCGGGGCCAGCCGTCGTCCCGGGTGCGTGTGAGCATCTCGTCGTCGAGATCGTAGGGGACCGTTGTCAGGTCCGCCATGGCCGTCATCTCACTTTGCGCGGTGGATTGACGTGCACCGCTTCGCCGGAGGCGACCTCGGCGGCTTCCATGATGGCCTCCGACAGTGTGGGGTGGGGATGGATGGTCACCATGATATCCTCGAGGGTGGCGCCCATCTCGATGGCCAGGGTGCCTTCGGCGATCAGCTCGCTGGCCATGGGACCGACGATGCCGAGACCCAGGACCAGTCCGCTGCTCGGATCGGCGAGGATCTTGACCATCCCGTCGGTGCGTCCGAGGGTGCGCGCGCGGCCGAGGGCGGACAGCGGAAAACGGCCGATGTTGACCTTGATGTCCTGTTCCTCGGCCTCGCGTTCGGTCAGGCCGGTCCAGGCGATCTCCGGATCGGTGAAGACCACCGCAGGAATGGCCCGGTTGTCGAAAGCCACCTCGCCGCCGTGGATGGCTTCGGCCGCCACCTTGCCCTCGCGGCTAGCTTTGTGGGCCAGCATTGGGCCTTCGGCCGCGTCGCCGATGGCGAAGATGTTGGGTTCCGCCGTGCGGCATTCCTCGTTGGTGATGATGAAGCCCTGCTCGCTGACGGCAACCTTCGTGTTTTCCAGGCCGATGTCGTCGGTGTTGGGCCGGCGGCCGATGGCCACCAACACCTGGTCGTAGTGCTTGCTGACCACCTTGCCGTCGACCTCGATATCCACATCGAAGCCGCCTTCGGCGTCACCACCGGTCTCGGCGATGGATATCACCTTTGAATCGAGCATGATCTCATGCAGACGTTGTTTGACCTGACCCACCATGATGTCCACCAGGTCGAAATCGGCCCCCATCAGCAACCGGGGGAAGAACTCGACGACCGACACTTCGGACCCCAGACCCTGGTACACCAGGCCCATTTCCAGGCCGATGTAACCGCCGCCCACGACCAGCAGCGAGCCGGGCACGCGGGGCAGCTTCAGGGCGTCGGCGCTGGACCACACCGAGGAGATGATGCCCTCGGGCAGCCGGTTCAGGCTCGAGCCGGTGGCGATGATGGCCTGTTCGAAATCGATGCCGCTGACCTCACCGCCTTCGATCATCAGGCTGGTGGGCGAATCCAAACGGGCGTGACCCTGAATCACCGTCACGCCGCGCCGTTTGAGCAGTCCGCGGATACCGTCGGAAAGGCCCGCGACGACTTCGTCGGTCCAGGCGCGCAGCTTGGCCGGATCGATCTCCATGCCCTGGAAGGACAGGCCGAACTGCTCGGCGCGCAGGGCAGCTTCCTTGATCTCCACCGCGTGGATCAGGGTTTTCGAGGGGATGCAGCCTTCCAGCAGGCAGGTGCCGCCGGGGCGTTCCCTTTTTTCGATGAGCAGCACGTCCTTGCCCAGGTCGGCCAGACGCAGGGCGGCGATGTAACCGCCGGGGCCGCTGCCGATGACCACGACCTGGGTTTCTTCACGCAGACTTCCCATTACCATGAGCGGGCACTCCTAATCAGGTTTCCAGCAGCAGCAGGTTCGGGTCCGACAGCTGCCGCACCAGCTCGGCCACGAAGCGGGCGGCGTCCGCGCCGTCGGCGACACGATGGTCGAAGGCCAGGGTCAGCGGCAGGATCTTGCGGATGACGATCTCCCCGTTCCTGACCACCGGCTTCTCCTGGACCTTGCCCATGCCCAGGATGGCCACTTCAGGGTAGTTGATCGTCGGCAGCAGAGCCGTGCCGCCCAGCGGTCCGACGTTGGTGATGGTGAACGTGCCGCCGCGCATGTCCTCCGGCGGCAGCTTGCCTTCGCGGGCCAGGGTGGCCTTCTCGTAGACGTCGTCGGCGATCTGGATGATGCTCTTGTTGTTGGTGTCCTTGACCACCGGCACCACCAGACCGCGTCCGGTGTCGGCCGCGAATCCGATGTTGTAGTACTTCTTGAAGATGAGCTCTTCGCGGAAGGGATCCAGGCTCGCGTTGAACGCGGGCGCGGCCTTCAGGCCCGCGGTGATGGCCTTGATCACGAAGGCCAGCAGGGTCAGCTTGCCGCCCGCGCCGCCGGCGCGCCGTTCCTTTTCGCGGATGCGGAACTTGTCCAGATCGGTCACGTCGGCGTCGTCCATGTGCGCCACGTGGGGTACCAGCGACATGCTGGTGACCATCTTGCGGGCCACCTTGCGGCGAATCGAGCGCAGGGCCTCCACCTCGACCGGGCCCTCGGCGCTGAAGTCCGGCAGGGGTTCGATCTCCAGAAACGGGATGGTGGCCGAGGCGTGGGCGGCGAACTCGGCGAAAGCGGAGTCGTCGCGCACCTGCTTGGCGGGCACATGCTCGGCCGGTTCGGCCGCGGCGGTCGCAGGGCCGACCGCCGCCGGCGCGGTGATGCCGTGGTCGGCGAAGCGGTGCACGTCCTCGGGTATGACGCGGCCGCCGGGTCCGGTGGGCGTGACCAGGTTGATGTCGACCTTCATTTCACGGGCCAGGCGTCGCGTGGCCGGCGCGGCGGGGACCGGACGGCGGACGCCGGGCATGGCGGCCGGGGCCACGGCCTCGGGGACGGCTTCGGGCTCGGGGGTGTCGGGTGCGGCGAAGGTCTTCTCCGCGGCCGCTTCTTCGACCGCGGCGGCCTCGCCGGTGCCGTCGTCGATAACCACCACCACGTCGCCCACGTTGATGATGTCGCCGACCTTGCCCTTGAACGCGGCGATCCTGCCGCCCCGCGGCGAAGGAATGGTCACGGCGGCCTTGTCGGTCTCGACGTCCATCAAGGGCTCGTCCTCACCGATTTTCCCGCCTTCCTCCACGTACCACTTGAGGATCTCGCCCTCGGCGATTCCTTCTCCCAGATCAGGCAGTTTGAATTCGAACAAGCTGGCTGCCTCCCGGTCAGAAATTAAGGGTTTCCTCGATGGCGTGAACCACCCTGGGGGGGGTGGGCAGATAACTCTTTTCCCGCCCGAAGTAGGGTGTGACCACGTCGTAGCCGGTCAGGCGCTTGACGGGCGCTTCCAGGTAGAGGAAGGCCTTGTCGTTGATCCGGGCGGTGATCTCGGACGACACGCCGAAACTGCGCGGGGCCTCCTGCACCACGACGCAGCGTCCGGTCCTGGTCACCGATTCCACCACGGTGTCGCTGTCCAGCGGTGAAATGGTCAATAGATCGATGATCTCGATGCTCGTCCCGTGTTTCTTCTCCACCTCGGCCGCGGCCTTGACGGCCGGCCGCATCATTGCACCCCAGCTGACCAGCGTCAAATCAGTGCCCTCCTGAACGACCTGCGCCTTGCCCAGGGGCATGACTTCCTCCTCGTCGGGCACTTCCTCACGGAAGGCGCGGTAGGAGTGTTTGGGTTCCATGAACACCACGGGATCCGGGTCGCGGATGGCCGCCAGCAGCAGTGCCCGGGCGTTCCGCGGACCGCTGGGGATGACCACCTTGGCGCCGGGCAGGTGGGCGTAGGTCGCCTCGCGGCTTTCGCTGTGATGCTCGAGTGCGCGCACGCCGCCGCCGAAGGGCATCCGGATCACCAGGGGCACCGTGAACTGGCCGTGGGTGCGGGCGCGCATGCGGGTGGCGTGGGCCTCGAACTGTCCCATCATCAGGTAGCTGAAGCCGGAGAACTGCATCTCGCAGACCGGTTTCAATCCCGCCAGGGCCATGCCGATGCTGGCGCCGATGATGGCGCTCTCGGCCAAGGGTGTGTCCAGCACGCGGCCCTTGCCGAATTTATCCAGCAGGCCTTCGGTCAGGCGGAACACGCCGCCGTCGACGGCCACGTCCTGGCCCAGCACGATCACGTCCTTGTCCTTCGCCATTTCCTGGTGCAACGCCAGATTGATGGCCTGGACCATGTTCAGCTTAGCCATGATCGGCCTCCCTCTCGACGTTGGCCAGGAAGTCCCGGTGCTGCTCGGCGATGACCGCATGCTCGGTCCCGAAGACGTGTTTGAAGGGTTCATCCTGCTTCCGGTCCTGGGGCGATTCGAACTTCTTGACCGCCTCCTCGACCTTGGCCTTCACCTCGCCGCGCAGGGCCTCCTCTTTGGCGTCGTCCCAGAAGCCCTTGTCTTTCAAATACTTATTGAAGCGGATCAGCGGCTCTTTCTCCCAGGCGGCCTTTTCCTCTTCCTCGGAGCGGTACTTCTTGGGGTCGTCGGCGGTTGTGTGCATCATCAAGCGGTAGGTCACCGCTTCGATCAAAGTGGGGCCCTCACCCTTGCGGGCCCGGTCCAGCGCCTCGGTGATGGCCACGTGCATGGCCAACGGGTCGTTGCCGTCGACCTGCAGGCAGGGCATATCGTAGGCGATGCCCTTCTGGGCGATGGTCCGGCTGGCGGTCTGGATCTCACGGGGCACCGAGATGGCCCACTGGTTGTTCTGCACGATGAACACCGCCGGGACCTTCCACACCGAAGCAAAGTTCAGCCCCTCGTGGAAATCGCCCTCGCTGGTCCCGCCGTCGCCGAGGAAGCAGACGGCCGTTGAATCCTCGCCCTTGTAACGGCTGGCCCAGGCCAGGCCCACGGCGTGCTCGACCTGGCACCCGATGACGACGCTGGTGGGAAGAATTCGCAAATTCTTATCGGGCAGGATGTTGCCTTCTTCCCAGCCGTTGTAGTAATGGAGGGTGGAGGTCAGGGGTTCGCCCCGGATCAGGCGGCCGCCCAGTTCGCGAAAGGCGCCCACGAACCAGTCATTTTCCTGCATGGCCAGGGCCACGGGAATCGAGATGGCCTCTTGGCCGGTGTTGGGCGGAAAGGTGCCCAGCCGGCCCTGGCGCTGGAGCTTGAGCATGCGCTCGTCGAGTTCGCGGGCCAGCTTCATCCAGCGGTACATCTCCAGCAACTCGTCCTGGGTGAGCTTGGGCTCCAGCCTGGCATCGACATTGCCGTCCTCGTCGAGGATCTGGAGGTACTGGACGGAAAATTTCGCGATCTGCTTTCTCGGCATCCAAAATTCCTTCGTTGATCAGGTTGGCGAAGTTGTGAAAACGGGCCGGATCGCGGCCCCGAAGCGGTATTCGGAGAGGCTTCCCGGCCCGGGAAATTCTCGCTACATGATAGCAGGCGGGGCCGAATATCGCCAATCACGTAATTTTCCGGTTGAGTCTGTGAAATGGATCTGGCCATTCAGCTCGAAATTGTCTTACATTGAGCCCAATAATCGCAATCTCTTCCCCATGAAGGGGATGATCCATCGCGGAGGCGGAACCATGCTCAACAAGAAGCTCCTGGACGCACTGAACAAGCAGATCAACGAAGAATACTACTCCAGCTACCTCTACCAGGCCATGGTGGCCTATTTCGAGGATATGAACCTCGACGGCTGCGCCCACTGGATGAAGATGCAGGCGGAAGAGGAGCACCTGCACGCCCTGAAGATCTTCGATTACGTGGTCGAACGCGGCGGTCGGGTCGAGCTGTTCGCCGTCGCCGAGCCCCCCAAGGAGTGGGACAATCCCCGGGCGGCCTTCGAGGCCGCGCTTGAGCACGAGAAGTTCATGACCGAGAGCATCTCCAAGCTGGCCGATCTGGCGATCGAGGAGCGCGACCACGCCACCAACAACCTGCTGCAGTGGTATGTGTCCGAGCAGGTCGAGGAAGAGGCCACGGTGGACGACATCCTCAAGAAGCTGGACATGATGGGCGATTCGGGCACGGGCCTGTTCCTGATGGACAGGGAATTGAAGTCGCGCCCCGCGCCGACGCCGATCGACCAGGCCGGGGCCTGATTTTTTCCGACAAACGAATGATTGGAAAGGCCCCCCGGGGGACGATTTGGGACAACATTTATGTTGTCAATGGCTGCGTGGTTGACAACATATTTGTTTACTTTACCGGATATTTGACAATAAATATGTTGTCAATAATTCCACAAAGACCGATTTAAAATTATAACACATTGAAAACAAATAAAATAGCTCAAGAAAGTGCCCCCGGGGGCACTTTGAAAAAAGAACCTATTGAAAACAAATAAGTTAATAATCTGAGATCCAAACGGGAACCTCCAATATGTCGTTGACCCTTGCAGTGGAATTGCCATGCCGGGATTACCGGCCAAACACAATTTCAGTGGCACAACCTATGTTTTACCGGCCATTCCGGGCGGCGTTGACAATGCAGGGACAATTCCTCTATTCTAATGGTACGTTTTCTCCAGGGGCATTCTGGATTTTTGGGGCATCAAGGGGAAAGAGTAGAATGAAATCCCGACACATTCTGACCGTGGCCGCCGTCTTGGGCGGCCTGATGGTGGCATTCGTCCTGGATGCGGCCGCTGATTCATCCACACGACAAGATTCGGACAAGGTCCTGGTGGTCGACGGCCACGTCAGCCACACGGTGGGCAACCTTCACAACCACGTCACCAACTGGGGCCTGATCGGTTCGAGGCCTTCCGTGCCCACGACCTTCAGCTACGCGCCTTCGGCCCGCTGGCCGGGCGCCGGCGGGATCGATTACCTGTGGGCCGCCGGGCTGTGGGTCGGTGGGACCGTGCTCGGCGAACGGCTTGTCAGTACGGGACAGTACGAAATGGAATTCCGTTCGACCGCGGCGCCGGGCGATTCCATCTTCGCCACGGTCCAGGGGGTGCCGGGCGGCACACGATTCCCCTGGCCGGGCGCCGACGACGACGGCGACGGAATGGCAGACGAAGACCCGCTCGATGGCCTTGACAACGATCTGGACGGTCTGATCGACGAGGACTTCGCGGCCATCAGCGACCAGCATTTCCGCTGTGTCATGGCCGACAATCTGGTCGAGATCATGGAGGACTACCCGGACCACACACCGCTGAACCTGAAAATCGTGCAACAGTCCTTCCAGTGGGTCGACCCGCTGGCCGCCGATTTCATCGGCTACGATTACCGGATCACCAACGAAGGGGTGACCGATATCCAGGGCTTGCACTGCAGCATCTTCGCCGATTTCGACATCGTGCAACCCGAAGACGACCATGCGGGCAGTTGGGTCGGACTCATTCAAACATCCGACGGTAGTTTGGCACCGGTGTCGATGGGCTGGATGCGCGACGGTGCGGCCTCGGGCGCTGCTCCCGGTTGGGTAGGTTTCGTGATGTGCGGCGTGGAAACCGATGCGGTGGCCGGACCACCTGCCGATCCCTTGGGCCTGTACTCCTTCCAAAGATTTTCGGGAATGGTGTCATTCGAGAATGGAGGCGATCCCACCAACGATTGGGAACGATACGAACTTCTGCAACAGCCGGGACGTGATCCTGATTCCCTGCCGGGTATGGAGAACGATTACCGGATCTTGATGTCGGCGCCGGAAGTCACGACCCTCGCCCCCGGTGAAACCGTCATCTTCCGCACCGCCCTGGTGATCGGGGACAGTTTCGAGGCCATGCTCCTCAGTGCGGCCGAAGCCGTGGTCACCGCCCAGGGCAAGTATTACGACCGTGACGGCGACCCGGCCAACGGTGATGAATTCCACGTGCCCTGGATACGACCCGACGAAGGTCCGGTGCCGGCGGTAACCGGCTATCTGCAGGCCGCCCTGAACCGGGACATCGTGTCCCTGGTCTTCGATGTCCGTCACGCGGGCGGAGGCTGGGCCGAAGTGGATCGCCGTGAAACCGAGGGTGTTCCCCAGCGCAGCTGGTTGGTTGACCAGGAATCCGGCAGCATTCTGGACGACGACGCTGTTGGCTGGCCCAGGATCTACGACCTCAAACTCAAGTCCGCAGCCGGACCCGACCTGGTGCTCGACACCGTCGAGGTGGTCGGTCCGTCCGTTCTGCCCTTGCTGTTGGAGGCCTCCCCGAATCCCTTCAACCCCCGCCTGACGATCCAGTACTCCCTGCCGGATGGTGGATCCGCGCGGCTCGAGGTCATCGACCTGATGGGGCGCGTGGTTCAGGTGATCTTTGACGAGTTCCGTCCTGCCGGTGCGGACCAGGTGAACTGGAACGGTCTGGACCGCCGGGGACAGGCCGCCGCCAGCGGCGTCTACCTGGTGCGTCTGGTCACGGATAAGGGTTTCACCGAGAAGCGGGTCACCCTGTTGCGCTGATTTTCGTTGTTGGTATTACGTTAAATGTGTCGGTCAGGTAACCCGTCCCAGACATCAAAAAGCGGGGCCCCGGGGGCCCCGCTTTTTTTCTTACTTGTCATGCTCGCAGCTTAACCCGGCCAACCGGGCTCCCCCTTCCAGGTCCGGACACAATATCCGAAACACAATCGATTCCAACCCCATTCCGAACCCCCTTGAGGGGCGGTCCCCCAACTGGTACACTGCCCCCATCTGATTCTTCGACATCATTCAGCCAAGGGGACACCAATGCACGGTATTGTCGGATATGGCTCCTACGTTCCGCGTTTCCGCATCAAGGCGGAGGACATCGCGAACCAGTGGGGAGCCGACGCTGAGGCCTACAAAAGAGGCCTTCTCCTCGAGGAAAAAACCGTTCCCGGCCCGGACGAGGACACCATCACCATCTCGGTGACCGCGGCCCGGCACGCGGTCACCCGGGCGGGCATCGATCCGGCCAAGATCGGCGCCTGCTACATCGGATCCGAGAGCCATCCCTACGCGGTCAAGCCCTCGGGCACGACGTTGATCGATGCCATCGGGGCCGGTCCGGATTGTCACGTGGCGGATTTCGAGTTCGCCTGCAAGGCCGGCAGCGAGGCGATGTACGTGGCCTACTCCCACGTCAAGGCCGGCGAGATGGAGTACGCCCTCGGTATCGGCGCCGATACCAGCCAGGGGGCGCCCGGCGACGCTCTCGAATACACCGCCAGCGCCGGCGGGGCCGCTTTCATCATGGGTGGCGATAACGTGGCCGCCGAAATCGTCGACACCTACTCCTTCACCAGCGACACACCCGATTTCTGGCGGCGCGAAGGGGAATTCTACCCGCGTCACGCGGGGCGCTTCACCGGCGAGCCCGCCTATTTCCATCATGTGTTGAGCTCGGCGCGCGGCATCCTGGAGAAGGCCAACATGAAGCCCGCGGATTTCCAGTACGCCGTTTTCCACATGCCCAACGGCAAGTTCCCCCTGAAGGCCGGCAAGATCCTGGGCTTCACGCAGGAACAGATGGAGCAGGGCTGGGTCGTCAACCTGATGGGCAACACCTACAGCGGGTCCTCGCCCACCGGTCTGGCCGCCATTCTGGACGTCGCCAAACCCGGCGACAAGATCCTGATGACCTCGTTCGGCAGCGGTGCGGGTTCGGACAGTTTCATCTTCCGCTGCACCAATCGTCTGGCCGAAATCCAGGACCTGGCGCCGAAGGTTCGCGACCAGCTCGCCGACCGGCGCATTCACCTGGATTACGGGAAATACGTGGCCTATCGCGGCAAGATCCGCGTCAACGAAATGTAGAAAGGGGGAGGATCATGAGAGACGTAGCAATCATCGGAGTCGGCATGACGGATTTCGGCGAGCTCTGGCAAACTCCCCTGCGGGATCTGTACGCCGAAGCTGTCGCCTCTTGTCTCAAGGACGCGGGGATCAACCGCGACCAGATTCAGTCGGCCTGGATGGGCTGCATGAGCAGCGGCCTGTTCAATCACCAGGAGCATCTCGCCTCGATCCTGAGCGATTATGCGGGGCTCAGGGGCATCGCGGCCACGCGTGTCGAGAGCGCCTGCGCCTCGGGCGGGGCGGCCTTCCGGGCGGCCTATCTCGAGGTGGCCAGCGGCACGAGCGATTTCGTGATCGCCAGCGGCGTGGAGAAGATGAACGACGGCGCCGACGCCACCTTCTGTCTGGCTACGGCGGCTGATCAGGAGTACGAGGTCTACCACGGGGTGACCTTCCCCGGCCTTTACGCCATGATCGCGACGGCCCACATGCACAAGCACGGCACGACCTACGACATGCTCGCGCAGGTGGCGGTCAAGAACCACAAACACGGCGCCATGAATCCCAAGGCGCAGTTTCCCATGGAGATCACCATGGAAACGGTCAAGAATGCCGTGCGCGTGGCCGAGCCGTTGGGACTGTTCGACTGCTCGCCGGTGACCGACGGCGCCGCCGCCGTGCTGCTGGCCCCGGTCGAGGTGGCCAAGGCGCTGGGCAAACCGTTGGTGACGATCAAGGGCTCCGGCCAGGCGGTCGATTCCATCGCACTGCATGATCGCCCCGACCCGTCCCGCATTCCTTCAGTGGGCATGGCCGCGCGGAAGGCCTTCGAGCATGCCGGCGTCACGGTACGGGACATCGATTTCTGCGAGGTCCACGACTGCTTCACCATCGCCGAGCTGTGCTGCCTGGAGGAGATCGGTTTCTACGAAGCCGGACAGGCCGGCCCCGCGACCCTGGCCGGCGAGACGGCCCTGGGCGGCAAGATGCCGGTCAACACCTCGGGCGGTCTCAAGAGCAAGGGCCATCCCGTCGGCGCGACGGGCGTGGGCCAGATCGTGGAAGTCTACGAACAGCTCAGCGGCCGCAGCGGTGATCGTCAAGTCTCGGGCGCCCGCCTGGGCCTGGCGCAGAACATGGGCGGCAGCGGCGGCAGTTGCGTCGTTCACATCCTGGAGGTGAAGTGATGATTTCTCCGCGTTACCACCGGGAAATTCCCCAGCGCTACCGCCTTGAAGCCGGCCAGTGCAACGGTTGTCAGGAAATCCACTTCCCGCCGCGTGTGGTCTGCCGCAAGTGCGGCGGCGAGGAGTTCACCACGATCACCCTGCCTTCGCATGGCAAGGTGATCACCCACACGGTGGTCTGGATCCCGCCGGCCGAGTTCGACAACCAGAAACCCTATGTGAACGCCATCGTCGAACTGGACAACGGCACGCGGCTGACCTGCATGGTCTGCGAAGCGCCGCCCGACGAGGTGAAGGTGGGCACGAAGGTCGAGATCGTCTTCCGCAAGCTGGCGGAAGATCCCAAATGGGAGGTCATCAAGTACGGGTACAAGGCCCGGGTGATTCCCTAGTTGGGTGAGATCTTGCTGATTTGATCAATGGCCACACTTTGCGGCAGCGGTGCTGCGATGTGTGGCCATTTCAATCGCAACATGTTGTCATTTAGACAATCCTAGCTCAATCTCCAGCGCCGTCTCCTCGTCCATGACCCCACCGCGCTCCCGCAACTTTTCCACCAAGATCCGCCGCAGCTTTTCCGGCTCGTTCTGCCCGAGCTTGACCTTGCCCGTCCAGGAATCCGGCACGATCCGAAAGACACCGACACCTTCCAGCGCCTTGGCGTAGACCGGTACCGCGGGCTCGATGGGATCAAACCCGCCCTCGGGCTGGTGCTTGGCCATCAACGCGCCCAGTCCACGGGCTTTCTCCGCGGGATCGTCCACGATCGAGCAGGTTCCCTTGATCTCGATCGACTTGAAGAACTGGGTGGCCGGACACGCGTTACGGGGCGCCGACCAGTAGGAGGGAATGTAGCTGTAGGGTTTGACGATGGTGAACCCCGCGCGGGGGTTGGTCTGAATCAGCTCGAATTTTTCACCTTCGAGGGCGCCGTGGAAATAAATCGTCTCGCCGACCGCCGCGAAGTTCAGGGCGATGGCCCGCGGATATTCCGCGGCGGTCATCAGCGACAGGTAACCCACCGGGCAGGCGCCGGTCAGCTCGGTGAAAAGTGAGCGATCGGTGGATGCCAGCTCCGATCGTCTCACTTTCCGAGGCACAACCTATTCCTTGAGGGGCTTGATCTTCAGGCCCTTGCTGGAAAACGTGATCACCGGATCCATGTCCTGGCCCTGCTGGCTCATCATGTTGCCCGCGTTGATGGTCCAGATGGAAGTGTTGCCTTCCACGAGGGGAGCGTTGCTCTCGATGATCTCGCCCGGCACGGTGATCGTGAACTTCACGTCCAGTTCAGCCATGGCGCCCATCATCTTGCCCATGACCTCCATCTGCTTCTGGGCCTTTTCTTCGTCCGTCATGGTGGAGGATTCCGTGGGGTCTTCGCTCTCGACCTCGGGCGCGGTTTCGACGCCTTCAACCGGATCAGCCGGGTCGGCCGGCGGGGCCGGGAAATCGTAATGGGCCTCTTTCAGGACAAAGTTGCCGTCGGCGGTCTCGAAGATGCCCATGCCGTCGCCGGGTTCCCCGCCCATGACATTGCCCATGACGAAGGACAGACCCTCGAGGTCCTCGAAATCCATGACGATGTCAAGCTGTTGCCGGCCGTCGACCACGGTCTTTTCGAACTTCTTGATCGTGACGCCGTGTCCCTTGGCGGCCTTGGCCAGATCATCCTTCTTGATGTCGTCGAACATGGGAAAATCCATGTCCTGGTCCTGATCCATGCCCAGGTCCTTCATGTCCTTGAACAGGTCCTGCATCGCGGGGCTCAGGGACATGGTGAGGCTGGCGGTGCCGGAG
>CBDURF010000092.1:0-13614 GCA_965369705.1 uncultured bacterium | reverse complement strand
CCCCGGGCCATCTTGGCGTGAACGGGCGCGATCCGCAGCGAACCGTCGGGTAAACGTTCCTTGAAGACCGGACTGACCACCGGTCCCCGCAACAGTTTCAGATCCAGGGCCTTGACGTACTCCTGGGAAGCCAAGTTGACCACGGGTTCGCTGTTCTTCAATTCGGCGTTCAGCGCGGTGGTGAGTCGTTCCCGCCAGAATACCGTCAGGTTCTTTGCCCACTTGTTCTTGGCGATCCTGGGCTTGATCTTGCCGCCCATCTCCAGACGGTAGGCCTCCACCTCATCCAGGGGCCTCAAAATCCCATAAAGACCGGAGAGGATGCGCACGGTTTTCTGGGCCCGGTTCCACTGGGCCACCTTCAAGGACGGCGCGTCGAGGTACTTGTAGACGAGTCCCGTGAAGGCCAGCAGTGCCGGCTTGCGGAGCCGGCCCGCTTGACCCCAGAACGCGAGGTCGACTCGGGTCTGGTCGGCCAGCTTGCCCTTGACCCCCATGAGATCACCCAACCGGGCCAGACTCACCTTCGCCAACGGCGCGGCCAGTTCCTTTGCCACGGCCAGGTGGACCGGCTCGGTCGGTGAGAGCCTGGCGGGAACAGCCACCGTCAGATCCATGGTTTTTGTGCTGTTAAGCAGGATCAGCATTTCATCACCTGACACTTGTTCCACCAAACCAGCCCCGCCGGAAGGCAGGGCTGATGATAAGCGAACAGTTGAATGGTTTCTAGAACTTGAACTGCCGGAAGATGATCAGGGCCGCCCGGTGAAAAGCGTCCGGCATCACGCCGAGCCAGATCACCAGCAGGGCCAGCACGCCCGAGGTGACCACCGACACCAGTTCGGTGCCCCGGTAGCTCGAATCCTCGGGATCCTTCATGTACATCACCACGAGCACGTGCAGGTAGTAGTACACCGAAATCAGGGAGTTGACGACGCCGATGACGGCCAGGGGAATCAGCCCGGCGTCCACGACCGCGGAGAACAGATAGAACTTGGCCATGAAGCCCACGAAGGGGGGAATGCCCGCCAGGGAGAGCAGCGCGATGCCCAGAGTGGCCGCGGCCAGAGGCTGGCGGCGGCTCAGTCCGGCGTAGCCGCTGATGTCGTCGGCGTCCTGTCCCGGTTTGTGGCTCATGACGTTGATGATGCCGAAGGCCGCCAGGTTCATCAGGGTGTACCCGACCAGATAGAAGAGGATGGCCGCCCCGGCGGACTCCCCGATCTCCTGGCTCCGCATCATCATGTCCGAGCCGCCGGCCGGAGGTGAAATCATGGTCACCACGCCCAGCAGCAGGTAACCGGCATGGGCGACGCTGGACCAGGCCAGCATGCGTTTGATGTTGCTCTGGGCCAGGGCGACCAGGTTGCCCACGCTCATGGTCAGGATGGCCAAGGCTGTCAGCACGGGATACCAGGCGAAGGCCAGTTGGGGCTGCATCAGGATGGCGAAGCGGACCAGGATGGCGAATCCGGCGGCCTTGATGGCCGTAGCCATGAAACCTGTAACGTAGGACGGCGCTCCATCATAGACGTCCGGCATCCACATGTGGAACGGGACCATCGCCACCTTGAAACCGAAACCCACCAGCATCAGGGCCGAACCGAGCCCCACGATCAGCACGTCGGGGTTCTGGGTCTTCAGGGCGAGGGTGATGTCGGCAAACCCGGTCCCGCCGGCGAAACCGTAGATCAGGGCCATGCCCATCAGCAGAAAAGCCGAGGAGAAACCGCCCAGGATCAGGTACTTGAAGCCGGCTTCACTGCTGCGGATGTTTCCCCGCACCCCGCCGACCAGGATGTAGGTGGCCAGACTCATCATTTCCAGGCCGAGGAAGATCGTCAGCAGATCATTGGCGGCCACCAGGACCATCATCCCCAGGATGCTGAACAGGAGCAGTGGATAGAACTCGGGGCGGTAACGTCCCTCCCGGTCATAGAGTCCGGTGGCGAAGATGGTAGTCATCACCCCGATGCCGGCGAACAGGTAGTTGAAGAAACGGGTGAAGTCGCCGGTGATCATCATGCCGCCCAGCAACTCGCCGTCCGCGCTCCGGCCGACGATCTGCACGATGACGACGCCGATCAGGATGAACATGGTCAGGTACGACAGGTGGTCCTTCTTGAGGGTCCGGACGAAGGAATCCACCACCATGACCAGCAGGCCGCCGACCGCCACGATCAGGTAGGGCAGCAGGTCTCCCCACTGGCTGCTGATATTCGGTGCGAAAAATTCGTTCATCACTGATTCTCCGTGTCCCGGACGATGAAGACCGGGGGGTCCTGTCCGGATTCAGGTTCTGCGTGGCGGACATGGTGCGGCACGGGTTCTTCGATTGTGTGGCCGCCGCCGTTGAGCGGCGCCAGCACGGTGGCCACGCTGGCCTCTACTTTGTCAAGGATCAGGCCGGGACGCACGCCCAGCCAGAACATGAAGATCACGATGGGCAGCAGGACGGCGACTTCCCGCCAACTCATATCAGGCAGCCCCTTGTTCTTCTCGTTTGTCAGCTTGCCGAAGAAGACCCGCTGGTACATCCACAGCATGTAGATGGCGCCCAGCACCACGCCGGTCGTGGCCAGGATGGTCATCAGCCGCGCATGGGCAAGGGTCTCGCTGCCGAAGGTCCCGAACAGAACCATGAATTCGCCGATGAACCCGGCCAGGCCGGGCAGCCCCACGCTGGCCAGGGTGGTGATCATGAAGAAGGTCGCAAACACGGGCATCTCGTGGGCCAGCCCGCCGAATTCGGCGATCTGCCTGGTGTGCCGGCGTTCGTAGATGATGCCGACCAGAAGGAACAGGGCGCCGGTGGACAGGCCGTGGGCGAGCATCGTGAAGATGCCGCCGGCCACGCCCAGGGGCGTCAGGCTGAACAGGCCCAGCACCACGAAACCAAGGTGGCTGACCGACGAATAGGCCACCAGCTTCTTGACGTCCGGCTGCACCATGGCGACCAGGGCGCCGTAGATGATGCCGATCACGGCCAGGATACTGATCGCCGGGGCGAAGAACTCCACCCCTTCCGGGAACAGGGGCATGGCGAAGCGCAGCATGCCGTAGGTGCCCATCTTCAGCAGCACGGCGGCCAGGACGACCGAGCCGGCGGTGGGCGCCTCGACGTGCGCGTCGGGCAGCCAGGTGTGCAGCGGGAACACCGGCACCTTGATGGCAAAGGCCAGGAAGAAGGCGGCGAAAAGCCAGAGCTGAGCCTGGTGTCCCAGACTGACCTCCAGGAAGTCGAAGAGGTTCATGCTGCCGGCCTGGAAGTACAGGTACAGGATACCCACCAACATGAACACCGACCCGACCATGGTGAAGATGAAGAACTTCACCGCCGCGTAGATTCGCCGCTGGCCGCCCCACATGCCGATGATGAAGTACATCGGAATGAGCATGACTTCCCAGAAGACGTAGAACAGCAGCATATCCCGCGCGAAGAAGGTGCCCAGCATGGCCGTCTGCAGGAGCAGCAGGAAGGCCATGAACTCCGGCACCCGGTTGGTGACCGCCTTCCAGGTCGACAGGATTATCAACGGCCCCAGGAAGGTGGTAAGCATCACCAGCACCAGGCTGATGCCGTCCATCCCCAAGTGGTAGCTGATCTGCCCGTTGAACAGCCAGGCAACCTTCTCGACGAACTGGTCGTCACCCCGACTGCCGTCGAAGTGGAACCACAGGTGCAGGCTCAGGACGAAGTCCACCAAGGCCACGGCCAGGGCGAAGATGCGGGCGTGGGAGTCACGTCTGATGAACGTCCACAGCAACACCGCACCGAGCAGTGGAAAGAAGGTGACCCAGGTCAGGATGTGATCAGTTATCAGCGACAAACCGGCGTCCTCCTAGCCCGAGAAACTGAGATAAAGGACAAATACCGTGACCCCGATGGTGAACGACCAGGCGTAGAAGCGGACCATTCCGTTCTGGAACAGGCGCAGCATCGACCCGGTGATCGCCACTACGAGGGCGGAACCGTTGACCAAAAGACCGTCGATCAAACCAGCGTCCACGATCTTCCATAAGACATTTTTCGACAACAAGTAACCCGGACGAATGAAAGTGCCTTCATAAGCCTCGTCCACGTAGTACTTGTTGAGCAGGACCTTGTGCGGGAACCCGCCGGCCAAGTTCCGGAAGGACGTGGCGATGGAAATCTTCTTCATGTAGACGATGTAGCCCAAACCGAGACCGAGCAGGCCCCAGGCCAGGGATGCACCGGCCAGGATCCATTCCATCATGGTGTCGTGCATGGCTTCACCCGCGGCGTGTCCGGAGCCGAGAACACCGGCTGCGGTTTCCATGGCGCCCGAGATGGCTCCTTGGGCAACCGCACCATGCGCCCCGTGACCGGAACTGAAGACCGGCTCGAGCCACTGCTCGAACCAGGCGCCGCCTCCCATGAAGTGGGGCCAGCCGATCCAGCCGCCGACGATCGACAGCACGGCCAGGATGACCAGGGGCGCGGTCATGGTGATGGGCGATTCGTGGATATGGCTCCTAACCTCGGCGCTGGCGCGGTTTTCGCCGAAGAAGGTCAACACGACAAGACGCATCATGTAGAAGGCGGTCAGGCCAGCCGCGAGGAACCCGAGGGCCCAGGGCGCCACCCCGCCGAGGTCACTGCTGAAGGCCTTCCAGAGGATCTCGTCCTTGCTGAAGAAACCGGCCAAGGGGAAGATGCCCGCGAGGGCCAGGGTCCCGACCAGGAATGTCCAGTAGGTGACCGGCAGCTTGCTCTTCAGCCCGCCCATGACCCTCATGTCCTGTTCGTTGCTCATGGCGTGGATCACCGAGCCGGAACCGAGGAACAGCAGGGCCTTGAAGAAGGCATGGGTCATGACGTGGAAGACCCCCACGCCGAAGGCCCCCACGCCGCAGGCCAGCATCATGTAGCCCAACTGGCTGACGGTCGAATAGGCCAAGACCTTCTTGATGTCGTTCTGGGTCAGGGCGATGGTCGCAGCGAAGATCGCCGTCACCACTCCGATGGCCGCGACCACGCCCATGGCCGTGGGCGACAGGATGAACAGGAAGTTCATGCGGGCGACCATGTAGACGCCGGCGGTTACCATGGTGGCGGCGTGGATCAAGGCGCTGACCGGTGTCGGGCCGGCCATGGCGTCGGGCAGCCAGATGTACAGGGGAATCTGGGCCGACTTGCCCGTGGCCCCCAGGAACAGCAGCAGGCAGATCACCGTGGCGGCGGGCGCCAGGATGCCCGCGTGGTGCTGCAGGGTCCGGAAACTGAATAGCCCTTCCCCGTCGCCCAGGTGAGGCAGCAGGGTCGTGCCGATCAGGAAGATGCCCAGCAAAAACCCGAAGTCGCCGATGCGGTTGACGATGAAGGCCTTCTTGCCGGCGGCGGCCTTGGCCTCGTCATCGAACCAGAAGGCGATCAGCAGGTAGGAGCACAGCCCCACGCCTTCCCAACCAACGAACAGCATCAACATGTTCTCACCCAGCACCAGCGTCATCATGGTGAAGATAAACAGGTTCATATAGGTGAAGAAGCGGCTGAAGCCATCGTCGTGGGCCATGTAGCCCAGGGAGTAGATGTGGATCAGGAATCCGACCCCGGTCACGACCAGGGCCATCACCCCGCTCAGCGGATCCATGGAGAAGCCCAGGTCGATCTGCAGGTTGCCGAAACCGATCCAGGTGGCCATGGTGTCGCTGACGAAGCGTTCGGCGGCCGGAAGCCGGGTCAGGCGCAGGAACACGGTCACCGACAGGCCGAAGCTGACGCCCACCGTCCCGCAGGCCAGCAGACCGGCCACCTTTTTCGGCAACCGGCGGTTCAGGATGCCGCCGACCACCGCCCCGAGCAGGGGCACCAGAACAATCCATCTCAGCAATGATTCTGTCGTGTGGCTCTCCACTGCGTTACTCCATCAGGGCTTTGAGGTCATCAACGTTGACGGTGCGGCGACGACGGTAGATCTCCACCAGGATGGCCAGACCGATGGCCGCTTCGGAGGCCGCGACCGCGAAATTCATCAGGACGAACACGTGGCCGTCGGCGTTGCCGTGGAACCGGCTGTAGGCCGCGAACACGATGTTCACCGAACTGAGCATCAGCTCGACGCACATCAGCATCACGATGGCGTTGCGCCGGACGATGAACCCTACCATCCCGGTCAGGAACACCGCCATGGCCAGCAGAAGGTAATGGGTCAGGGTTATTTCCACGGCAGTTTCCTTTCGTCCTTGCCCACGGCCAGGGCGCCGATGATGGCAACCAGCAGGACGATGGAAATCAGTTCGAAGGCCAGCAGGTATTTTCCCAGGAGCAAGCCCGCCACGTGCTCGGGCGACCCGAATCCTGCCGGCGCCGCTTCGCCCATCCCCGTCAATCCGTTCCGCTTGACATAGCCGATGACCATGACGGCCACGGCCAGGGGCGGCACCGCCACCGCGGGCCACAACGGCAGGGACAACCGTTTCCGGTCCTCATCCAGCACCGGGCCCTGCAGCATCATGATCACGAACAGGAACAGCACCATGATGGCGCCGGCGTAGACCAGGATCTGCATGACCGCCAGAAAGGGGGCCGACAGCAGGGCGAAGATCCCCGCGGCGCTGATGAAGGCGAAGATCAGCCACACCGCCGAGACCACGGCGCTGCGCTGGATCACCATCATCAGGCCCCCGAAGACCATCAGGCTGCCGCAAACCCAGAACAGAATACCTTCCATGTCGAGCCTTTCACCAATTCAACTCCGGCCCGGCGGGTCAGAGGGTCCCGTCGGTGACGTTGTTCAGGAGGAACTCCTTGTCAACGATGAATTTTTCGCGGGTGTCCGCCGCGATCTCGTAGATTCCGGTATCCAGACGAATGGCGTCGCACGGGCAGGCTTCCTCGCACAGCCCGCAGTAAACGCAGCGCAGCAGATCGATATCGAAGGTAAGCGGGTATTTCTCGATCAGCGGATCGGGATGCTCAGCCCCCACGATGGTGATGCAATCGGCCGGGCAGTAGGTCGAACACATCTGGCAGGCCACGCATTTCGGCGAACCATCCTGGCGCTGCATCAGGCGGTGGCGGCCCCGGAAACGATCCCCGTACACCCGCTTCTCCTCGGGGTACTGCATGGTGGGCATCTCGTCGGTGTGCAGAATGTTCCGCACCAGGTGCCTGGCCGTCACCCCCAGCCCCCGCAGTATTTCCCACAGGTAGATCGAATCGCGGAACGACCGCTTCTTGTCGCCGGATCCCTTGGGCAAACCTTCGAAACTCATGGCACTCCTCGTATCAGACAATCGCCATCACCAGCGCGGTGACCACCAGATTGGCCAGGCCCAGGGGCAGCCAGACCTTCCAGCCGAGGCGCATCAACTGGTCGTAACGGAAACGGGGCAACGTCCAGCGGATCCAAATGAACAGCCAGGCGAAAAACACGACCTTGGCCACGAAGGCCATGACCTGCAGCACGGATGCCAGCAGATCAGCTCCCACCGGACCGATGGTCCAGGGCTTGAGGACCAGACCCGCCAGCGCGGCCACCGCGACCAGCACCCAGAAGACGCCGCCCAGAACAGGCTCGCGATCGCGGGCATCACCGAACTTGCCCTTCTCTTTCTGGGCACGCCGAAAGAACAGCATCGCGATCAGAAGTGAAACCGCCGCCACCCCGATCAACTTCAGGGTCAGGATCAGGCCCGCGTGGGCCTCGATCAACGGCCGGGGCAGCCAGGGAATCTGATAGCCGCCGAAATAAAGGGTCGCGATGAGGGACGCCCCGATCACCATGTGCGCGTATTCGGCCATGAAGAACAGGGCGAATTTCATGGAGCTGTATTCGAGATGGAAACCGGCCACGATCTCGGAATCCGCTTCGGGCAGGTCGAAGGGGTTCCGGTTGGTTTCGGCGAAAACAGCCACAATGAAGAGGATGAAGCCCAGCGGTTGGACCACCACGCCCCACTTGGGCAAGAAGCCCCAGATCAGGTCGCCCTGACCCGCCACGATGTCGGTGATCCGCAGGCTCGAAAAGACCAGGATCAACCCCATCAGGGCCAGTCCCATGCTGATCTCGTAGCTGATCATCTGCGAGGCGGCGCGGATGCCGCCCAGGAAGGTGAACTTGTTGTTGCCCGACCAGCCGGCAATGACCACGCCATAGGTGGCCAGACTGGCGATGGCCAGGACGTACAGCAGACCCACGCTGAGATCGGCGGCCACCAGCGGCACCCGACGTCCGGCCACGGTGAGATGATCACCGAAGGGAATCACCGCGTAGGTGCTCATGGCGACGGTCATCACCAGCCAGGGGGCCATATTGTACAGGGCTTTGTGACGGTTGGTGGGAGCGACGTCCTCCTTGAACAGGAGCTTGAAGACGTCGGCCACCGGATGGACCAGCCCGGCCAGCCTGATGCCCGCGATGGAGGCCCGGTTCGGCCCGGTCCGGTCCTGGATGAAGGCCGCGCCCTTGCGTTCCATCCAGATCAGGACCACCACCAGGCCCATGATGAGCACGAAAAAGAAGCCGATCTTGGCGAGCGTGTCGAAAACGATGATCATCGGGCTTCACCCCCGGGCACGAATCCTCTTGCGGGCAGTTTGTTCAGGTCCGCATCCGCCGCTACCGACCCGGCCAGGTCGGTCCGGACGGCCTTCAGGCTACCTGGAATATCCGGTCTTCCACGGGCCGACATCATTTCGGACAGGATGCGCCAGTCCTCCCGGGCGTTGCCATGGCGGGCCACCGCCTGCCTGAATTCCTGCAGGCGTCCGTTCCGATTGACGAAGATCCCCGCCTTTTCCGCCCACATGGCCCCGGGCAGGACCACCTTGGCGCAGCCGGCGGTCTCGTTGTCATGGGTGCCGATGTAGACGACGTCCTTATCGCCCAGGGCGGACGCCACGGTGGGATCCGCCGCGGGATTCCCCCCGTGAACAAGGATAGGCCCGGCGGCCCCCCTGATCAGTTCGGCCAGCCCCGGACCCTCGCTCTGGGCGATGCCCAGCAGCGCCAGACCCCGGCGGTTGGGAGTCCGGTCGGCGTCCAGCAGAAGATCATCCCGGTCAGCGAGATCACTGCCGGCCAGGCCGCCGTGGACAGACGCCTCCCCGGCGAG
Source organism: uncultured bacterium (assembly GCA_965369705.1). Lineage (GTDB taxonomy): Bacteria > Krumholzibacteriota > Krumholzibacteriia > LZORAL124-64-63 > LZORAL124-64-63 > JAGLCY01. Next base: position 4,533 of record CBDURF010000092.1, on the reverse strand, counting down.
GGTCTTCAACAGGTGCATCTCCTCCAGGCTCTGATGGGGACTGGCGACCACCAAATCGAATCCCCCCACACCGACCAGGGTTTCCAACGTCCGGGCGACAGCGACCCAGGTCTCGGTCCGGCCGCCCACCAAGGGATCGCCGAGACGGTTGTCCTCATGGACGGCCTTGTAGGTCAGGCGGCCCTTGTCGCACATCCAACGTCCGTTCACCTCGGGGTTGTACCGCGGCTTGAGCCGGTAGATGCGGCCGGCTTCGTGATCGATGCGCACGTTGCAGCCGGTGGCGCAACCGGGGCAAACGCTGTCGGCGGCCTTGAGCATCCAGACCCGTTTCTGGAAGCGGAAGTCCCGGCTGGTCAGGGCGCCCACCGGGCAGATGTCCACGGTGTTCATGCTGTAGTTGTTGTCCAGTTCCACGCCGGGCGCGGTCCCGATTTCCGCCCGGTCACCGCGGTTGAAGATGCCCAATTCACCCGTGCCGGTCACCTCTTGGCAGAAACGCACGCAGCGGCTGCACAGGACGCAACGTTCCTTGTCGAGGATCACGTGAGGCCCGATGACCTGGGCCTTGCCCTTGTGCACCTTGTCGTCCATCTCGACCTTGGTGTCGTACAGGCCGTGGGTCATGTACTGGTCCTGCAGCCCGCATTCCCCTGCCTGGTCGCAGATGGGACAATCGACGGGGTGGTTGATCAGGTGCATCTCCAAGATCTGGGCGGCCGCCTTGGTCACCTTTTCGTTCCTGGTCTGGACCACCATGCCGTCGCGCACCGTCGTGTTGCAGGCGATGGTCAGCTTGGGCATGCCCTCGACCTCCACCTGGCACAGCCGGCAGACACCGGCGATGGACAGGTCGGGGTGGTAGCAGAAATGAGGCAGGGCTTCGCCCCGGGCTTGGTGGCAGGCGTCGAAGAGGCTGGTTCCGTCGGGAACCTCGATCTTCTTGCCGTCGATGGTCAGTTTGGCCATTCCTGTCACTCCTGCTCACCCCGCGGCCAGCGGCTGACGGGCTCGGCCGGCGCGGTTTCCTGGATGAGGGCCTCGAATTCGGGGCGGAATTTGTCGATGAAGCTGCGCATGGGCATGACCGCGGCATCGGCCAGCGGGCAGATCGTCAGACCGGCCATGCCGTCGCACACGTGTCCGAGCAGATCGATGTCCGCCGCGGTGCCTTCCCCCCGCCGCAGTTTCTTGACGATCTTGTGCAGCCAACCGGTGCCTTCCCGGCACGGGGTGCACTGCCCGCAGGATTCGTCGAAATAGAAGTGCATCAGCACCTGGATCAGTTCGACCATGTCGCTGCTCTCGGGAATCACGATCATGCCGCCGGAGCCCAGCATCGTGCCGGCGTTCATCAGCGACTCGTAGTCGAGGTTGCAGTTCATGATCTCGGCCGCCGGCAGGACGGGAACGGAGCTGCCCCCGACGATGACGGCCTTCAATTCCTCGCCCTCGACCATTCCGCCCAGGTAGTCATGGAAGAACTCGCGAAAGGGCATGCCCAGCGGGATCTCGTAGACGCCGGGGTTCTTTACTGGGCCGCTGACGGACCAGAGCTTGGTGCCGCAGGATTTCTCGGTCCCGAACTTTTTGTAGGCCGCCGCGCCGTTGTTGATGATCCAGGGCACCGATGCCACCGACTCGACGTTGTTGACGATGGTCGGCTTGTTCAGGAACCCGGACACCGCCGGGAAGGGGGGCTTGATCTTGGGCTGGCCCTTGAGGCCCTCCACCGAGTTGATCAACCCGGTTTCTTCGCCGCAGATGTAGGCGCCGGCGCCCTTGTGGACGATGACTTCGAGGTCAAAACCGCTGTCCAGGATGTTCTTGCCCAGATAACCCGCGGCGTAGGCCTCGTCGACGGCGGCCTGGACCCGATCCACCAGCCAACCGAACTCGCCGCGAATGTAGATGAAGGCCAGCTTGGCCTGCACCGCGAAGCAGCTGATGATGGTGCCTTCGAGGGTCTGGTGCGGATCATAGTCCAGCAGGTAGCGGTCCTTGAACGTGCCCGGCTCGCTCTCGTCGGCATTGACGAAGAAGTAGACTTCCTGTGAACCTTCGGGCACGAAACCCCACTTGACGCCGGTGGGGAAGCCCGCGCCGCCGCGCCCGCGCAGCCCGGCTTCCTTCACCACGTCCCGGATCTCCTCGGGTTTCAGACTGGTCAGGGCCATGCGCAGGGCCTTGTAGCCCCCCTCGGCCTCGTAGACCGACAACAGGTGACCGTCCGACCGGCCGAAACGCGCCGAGAGCATCTTGTAGTCGCTACGGGTCAACTTGTCTTCCCTCCGGCCTGAAGTTCCCGGTCCGTGTCCGCCCGGGGCACCACGCCCTTGCGTAGACTGTCCAGCAGATCGTCGATTTTTTCCGTCGTCAGGTGCTCGTAGAGATGCTTGCCCAGCTGCAGGCAGGGACCAAGACCGCAGGCCCCGAGACATTCGACGCCCTCCAGCGCGAACTTGCCGTCGGGAGTTGTCTCACCCAGCCGGATGCCCAGTCTCTTCTCGAGATGGGCGATGATCGGCCGGGCGCCCATGACGTGGCAGCTGATATTGTGACATATCTGAAGCGTATATTCCGCCAGTGGTTCGGTGCGAAACATCGTGTAAAACGTCAAGACCTCATACACCCGGGCCCGGGTCAGGCCCAGCTTTTCCGACAGGAAATCCAGGCCGGCTTCGGGTACGTGGCCGACCTCGTCCATGATCTCCCAGATGCAGGGCATCAGGGCGCTGGCCTTGGTCGGGTAGCGAGCGATCAGGGCATCAACCTTGGCCGCGCCTGCCGGAGAAAGCGCGAATCCGGTCTGTTCATCCAAAGGCTTGCTCATCGGTGGACAACCTTCCACGGGGAGCGGCCGTTCATCGGTCCAACTCGCCGGCGATAATGTTCAGACTACCGAGGGTCGCGATGGCATCGGCAATCAGGCCGCCCTCGGCCAGGAACGCGTAGGAGGAGAAGATCGGGAAACACGGCGGCCGCACCTTCAGACGGTAGGGAAAGCCCGTACCGTCGGACACGCAGAAGAAACCCAGTTCCCCGTTGGCGCCTTCACCGAATCCGTAGGCCTCGCCGGCGGGCACCTGGATGCCCTCGTAAACGAGCTTGAACTGGTTCATGACGCCTTCGATGCTGTCGTACACCTTCTCCTTGGGCGGAAAGACCACCGAGTGGTCATCCACGTTGAGAGGACCGTCCGGCAGATTATCGAGGGCCTGCACGATGATCGAGCGGCTCTGGACCATCTCGGCCATGCGCACCATGATCCGGTCGTGGGTGTCGCCGGTGGTGCCGGTGGGAATGGCGAAATCGTAGTTCTCGTAACCCCAGTACGGAGCGCTCTTGCGCAGGTCGTAAGCCAGGCCGGTCGCACGCAGACAGGGCCCGGTGTAGCCGAAGCTCAGGGCATCCTCCTGGCTGATCACTCCCACGCCCACGGTCCGGTCCAGGAAGATGCCGTTGCGGGCGACGAGTTTCATCACGTCGCTGATGCCCTTGTCCATCTGGTCCAGCTTGTTGAGGATCTCGGCGTGGAAGCCGTGGTAGAGATCGTGGCTCATCCCGCCGATCCGTGCGTAATTCGTGGTCAGACGCGAGCCGCAGAGCTTCTCGAGGGATTCGTAGATGCTTTCACGAACGTTGTAAAGGTACCAGTAGTTCGTCAGGGCGCCGATGTCCACCAGGTTGGCGCAGATGCAGACCAGGTGATCGATGATGCGGCCGAGCTCTCCGACGATCACCCGGATCGCCTGAGTCCGGGGCGTGGCCTCGATCCCAATCAGCTTTTCCACCGCCGAGGCGTAAAGCGAGTTGTTGAGCATCGCCGAACAATAGTTCAGCCGGTCCGTGTAGGGCATCACCTGCGCCCAGGTGTGATCCTCCGACTCCTTCTCGAAGCAGCGGTGGATGTACCCGATCTCCGTGCGGGCCTCGAGGATGGTTTCCCCGTCGAGCAGCACCTCGGCGCGCAGGGCCCCGTGCATGGCGGGATGGCTGGGTCCCAGGTTCACCGTCAGCAGGTCGCTGGGATGCACCTCGTCGCCGGCGCCTTCCAGATCGGTGACCAGGTTGGTGGCGCGACGGGCGGCGGCATCGACATCCTGGTCGGTGAACAGATTCTCGGGGCGTGAGCATTCCTGCCCCTGCTCGATGGGATAATCCTTGCGCAGGGCGTGACCCTCGAATTGGTGGTGGCACAGGATGCGCCGCAGATCCGGGTGGCCGGCGAAGGGCACGCCCAACAGGTCGAAGACCTCCCGCTCATGCCAGTCCGCGCTCCGATAGATGCCGGTCGCGGTGGGAACGGGATCGTCTTCGTCGACCTCCACCTTGACGATGACTCGATGGTTGTTCTGCCAGGAACGCAGGAGATAGTTGACTTCGAACCGCTGGTCCCGGTCGGGATAATCGACGCCCACCACGTCGGAAAGCTGCTCGCAGCCCTCGGCATCCCGCAGATGGGTCAAGACGTCGATCAGCTTGTCCTTGCCGACGACGACGGTCTCGTCCCCATGCGGGTTGGAAACCGCC
>CBDURF010000091.1:0-13848 GCA_965369705.1 uncultured bacterium | reverse complement strand
ATCCCAACTCCGGGGAAATTTTCGACCCCGCCGGAAAATCCTGGCGAACCGGCGACACTGACGGTGACCTGCCTGAAGCCGCCTCCGAGTGGCTCTCCCTGGGTGTCGCTGTCATCGGCGGTTGTTGCAGGATCGGGCCTAAAACCATCGCGAAACTGCGTAGGGCCTTGCTCGATTGACAACTCGTGCTTAGGATGATGCCAATGTCCTATCGGACGCCTTGTCCGGTCCCCTCGGGTCACCTGCCCGACCTGGAATTTTGACCCTTAGATTGGAGGATCTCCGTTATGAACAGCAAGCGCACTGCCCTGGTCTTCGGCGCGTTCACTCTGGCGGCCCTGGCCCTTCCACTGGCCGCCGCGCCCGGAAACGCTCCCTGGTTCGACCTGGAAAACTGTTCAATGTGCAAGCACATGACGGCCGAAGAAAGTCTGATGGAACATATGGAATGGGAGAATCACCTGACCACGGACGGCATGTTGTCGGTAACCATCGTTGCGGCCGGCTACGAAGAAGCCTTCGCCCGTTCCATGCAGAACATGGAGGCCACCAGTGAAAAGTTGATGACAGGCGAAAAGATGTACCTGTGCGGTTTCTGCCAGTCCTACGGCGGCCTGCATATGGCCGGCGCCAATTTCGAACACATCGAGACCAAAACCGGTACTATCGAGCTGGTGACCTCTCATGACCCGGCGGTCGTCGAAAAGATCCACGCCCACGGGCAGAAGACCATCGACGAATACAACAAGATGATGGCCGCGGGAAGCCACGAGGGTCACTCTCACGGCGACCACTAGCGGGCTGCGGTCGGATCCCTAATCCCAGGTCGGGGGCCCTGTGCAAGCGGGGCCCCTTGTGCTATCTTTCCCCCGCCCGTATTCCAATTCCGTTCCATTTTGCGCCAGTCGCGCCGAGGTATTCCCATGACCAGGGAAGAATTCCAGCAACAGATCCGCCAGGGGATCCCGACCTCCCTCCCAATCCTGCCGGCCGAAGACCCCACGGTGAACCGGGCCCCGGAAAGGCCCATGTTGCTCAATCTGGAAGAAAAGAAGCTATCTCTTCGCAACGCTTTACGGTATTTCCCTGAGAGCATGCACGAAGAGCTTGCCCCGGAATTCGCCGAGGAATTGGCGCGCTGGGGACGCATCTACATGCACCGTTTTCGGCCGACCTACTCCATGCGCGCCCGTCCCATCGACGATTATCCCGCCCACACCCCGCAGGCCGCCGCCATCATGCTGATGATCCAGAACAACCTGGATCCCGTGGTGGCCCAGCACCCCTACGAACTTGTTACCTACGGGGGAAACGGGACCGTCTTCCAGAACTGGGCGCAATATCTGCTGACGATGAAGTACCTGTCCGGGATGACCGATCAGCAGACCCTGGCCGTCTACTCGGGCCATCCCCACGGACTGTTTCCCAGCGGGCCCGACGCCCCGCGGGTGGTGGTGACCAACGGCATGGTCATCCCCAACTACAGCAGCGGTGACGACTACACGAAAATGGCCGCCCTGGGCGTGACCAGCTACGGCCAGATGACCGCCGGCAGTTTCATGTACATCGGACCGCAGGGCATCGTGCACGGCACCACCATCACCATCCTGGGCGCGGGTCGGCTCTATCTGTCCGGCGGGGACGACTTGAGCGACAATCCCCTGGCCGGCAAGCTCTATGTATCCAGCGGCCTGGGCGGCATGAGCGGCGCCCAGGGCAAGGCCGCGGTGATCGCCGGCTGCGTGGCCGTGTTGGCGGAGATCAATCCCGCCGCGGTCATGAAACGCCACGAACAGGGTTGGGTGGACGAGGTATTCACGGATCTCGATGAGCTGCTGGCTCGCATCCGAGCCGCCAAAGCTGGTGGCGAAGCGGTGGCCCTGGCCTACCAGGGCAACGTGGTCGACCTGTGGGATGCCTTGGCCGACAGCGACGTCATCGTGGAATTGGGCAGCGACCAGACCAGCCTGCACATTCCCTACACCGGCGGCTACTACCCTGAAGGCATGAGCTACGAGGACAGCAACGCCATGATGGCGGCCGACCCCGCCGGTTTCAAGAAGCGGGTCCAGGCCTCCCTTTTGAGACACATCGCCGCGGTGGATCGTTGCGTCGAAAAGGGCATGAATTTCTGGGACTACGGCAATGCCTTCCTGCTGGAATGCAGCCGGGCCGGAGCCGACATCGCCAAGTCGGACGGTCGTTTCATCTATCCCAGCTACGTCGAGAACATCATGGGCCCCATGTGCTTCGACTACGGTTTCGGACCCTTTCGCTGGGTCTGCACCAGCGGTGACGCCGCCGACCTGGCCACGACCGACCGCATCGCGGGCGACGTCCTCGAAGAATTGGCCGCCGCGGCCCCTGTAGAGACCCGTCAGCAGTACCTGGACAACCTGCGCTGGATCAGACAGGCCGGCGCCAATGAGATGGTGGTCGGCAGCCAGGCGCGGATCCTGTACAGTGACGCCGAGGGCCGTCGGGCCATCGCCACGGCCTTCAACAAGGCCCTTGCAGCCGGACAGATCAGCGCCCCGGTGGTCCTGGGCCGGGATCATCACGATGTCTCGGGCACCGACAGCCCCTTCCGGGAAACCAGCAACATCTACGACGGTTCGATGTTCTGCGCCGACATGGCCGTACAGAACGTCATCGGGGATGGTTTCCGGGGGGCCACCTGGATCAGCCTGCACAACGGCGGCGGCGTCGGGTGGGGCGAGGTGATCAACGGTGGTTTCGGCATGCTGCTGGACGGATCAGCCGAAGCGGACCGGCGGCTGACTTCGATGCTGCACTGGGACGTGAATAACGGCATCGCCCGCCGGGCCTGGGCCCGCAATTCCGGCGCGGAGTTCGCCATCAAGAAGGCCATGGAAAAGGAACCGGCGTTGCAGGTCACCCTGCCCGAACACGCCGATGACACATTGGTGGACAAGACCATCGACAAGGTTTTTGATTAGCCGCACCTCAGGGAGACCACATGGAAGCGCGCCCCGAAAGACTGCCCCGCCCCCGCGTCGAAGCTCTGGACGAAATCCTGGGCAAATCCTTCAAGGTCCTGGACGACGGTTTGATCCGCGTCGTGGACTACATGGGTGACGATTCGGCGGTGGTGCAGGCCGCCCGGGTTTCTTACGGCGCCGGGACCAAGAAGACCAGTGATGATCGGGGGCTGATCCGCTACCTGTTGCGGCACCGCCATACCACGCCGTTTGAGATGTGTGTCCTGAAGCTCCATGTCCGGGTTCCCATGGACGCCTGGCGACAGTGGATACGGCATAGAACGGCTTCTACAAATGAAACGTCCACACGTTATTCCATTGCCATAGACGCCGCCCAGAAAACCGCGCCCGACCAATGGCGCATCCAGGCTGAGGACAACAAACAGGGCAGCAGCGGGTGGCTGGACGCCGCAGCCGGCGCCGACTTGTCGAACCAGGAAGCCGAGTTCCATGACACCGCCCGGGCACTCTACAACGAGCGCCTGGAACTGGGCATCGCCCGCGAACAGGCCCGCAAGGATCTGCCGCTGTGCACCTACACCGAGGCCTACTGGAAGATGGACCTGCACAACCTGCTCCACTTCCTGGCCCTGCGCATGGATCCCCACGCCCAGCTCGAGATCCGCCAATACGCAAATTTCATCGGCCGGGAAATCGTGGCCCGCTGGGTACCACTGGTGTGGGAGGCCTTCGAGGACTACCGCCTGGGCGCCGTGGTCTTTTCCAGGATCGAACACGAGATCATCGCCGCGATGGGCGCGGGAGACCTCGACCAGGCAACCGCCATCGCCCGCGAAGCCGGCTGGCTGAAGATCGGAAAATCGGGCAAGTTCCTGCCCAATCGCGAGCGGCAGGAACTGGAAGCCAAGCTGGACCGGTTGAACTTTTCCATCCCCTGGGACAAGTAGGTCCCGGCTCCCTGAGGGAAACCAGGACCTGTCTTGTTCACCGAGTTTGATCTATCACGCCATCTTGTCCCAGAGGTTCCTGACGCGTTGGTTTCTCTTGAGGAACTGCGGCCCGGGCCGGCGGTTCTGTTCCGCCGGTTTCGGGAAGAAGACGGCGTGAACCGCGTTTCCCTCCACCACCAGGGCGGAACCGATCAGATCCGGACCAAGGAACCGCACGTCATCACCCATGCCCAGGGAAACGAATTCCTCCTCCTTGCACTGAGCCACCGCGGCCAGGAAATCGGCCACCGGATCACCCGCGGGTCCCGCATCCCCGGTCGTTGCTGGGTCGGGATGGCGCACCACCGCATCCACCGCGTAACTGCGCAGGAGCTTGGGGTGAAGCTTGCGGTAGACCCCCGGACGCGACACGAAGTCGCACCCGGCGAGGCGGCCGTCGATGAACGCCAGCAGACCTGCCTGGTTATTTTCCGAGGGAAAGGCCGCCACGAAGGCGTCGATGCTTTCCTGGTGGCGACTGAACGTGTCACTCATGGCGCTGGTGGGAGAAGACACACCGGATTCGGCGGCCATGGCCTGGATGTCTTCCCAAACCCTGCTCTGGTCGCTCGCGTAGCCCCGTCCCTCACTCAACGAGGCGTGGACCGAGCTCATCTTGCGCGACCGGACATCGTGCCTCATGACGTGCTGGGAGGAACTGAACTCCTGGGTGCTGTAGGACCAGCGGCCCTGTTCGGTGCAGCTGACTGGAACCGTCAACTCGACCCCCGAGGCCACCATGATGGTTGTGTTGAGGACCCGATTCTGCTTGGCCCCCTGTAGCTCCTCCCCATCAAGGATCAGGACCGCGGACCGGGAATTGTTTTGGACAACAAGGTCGGGCACGCTGCCTCCTTCGGAGACCTCTTTGATGACGACCTCGCCCGTGGCCAGGGCCGCTTCCAGGGAGATGTAGTCCGGCCCGGCCGCTCCCCTGTAGCGAACCGGATGGATGGTCATGTTCTCGTGGCGCCGGGGTTTGCCGATTTCGATGTTGGTCAGGAATTCCGTAGTGATGCTGTTCATGTCTCCATACCTCCCGATCTGGGCTGCGCGGGTGGCCGGAAAATGGCCGGCCGGGAACAGGGCGGCAGCACAAGAAACAATCATTTCCAGATTCTGCAACTACCCTTTCACCGGCCCGGTTATTCGGGCTGGCGACGGAACCGGGACTTGCCTTTGGAGGGATCTCCGTTACCATCGGCGCCGAGGATCACTGACCGAACCGGTCCCCCGGGGCCCGACCAGGGAGTCGCACATGGCCAAACGCATCGACTGGTACTACCACAGGGGCGGCTGAACGAGCAGTGCGCGCGCGCAGGGGTACCTTGCGGATCATGACATCGCCATCAGGGAAGAAACCAACGCCCGGGCCAAACTAGGCGCGGACAAGGCTTGGGAATTGGCCGGGAAGGCTTCCCGGATCATCGTGATGAAAGGCAGGAAGGTCACGGATTTCGACCTGAAGAAGGACAAGCCCAGGAAGGACGACCTTCTGGCCGTGATGCTCGGCGCGACCGGCAACCTGAGGGCGCCGACGGTCGTGCGCGGCAAGACCGTGCTGGTGGGTTTCAACCAGGATGTGTACGAGGAGATCCTGGGCTAGCGGAATCGCTACAACTCCAGCTTCAGGACGACCGGCAGGTGGTCGCTGATCAGGAGTTTGTAATCGGTCAGACCGTAGGGCAAGAAAGTGTGCAAGGGGGCGACCATGACCTCGGCCTCGCCTCCGGTGACCACCTCGAACAGCGGCGCGGTGACCATGATGTGGTCCAGATGGCTGGGCCAGCTCGGATACGACCAGCCCGATCCCGGGCCCTCGGCGATGGCCATGTCGACGAACCGGTAGCGGCCGGTCTCGTCCAGGAAGTTCTGGAAAACGTTGCGTTCCGGGACATCGGTCAGGGTGTCGTTGAAATCGCCCACTATGAAAACCCGCTTGTCCGCGTAGTTGGCCCGGATGAATTCTTCCAGCAGGAGGCTGCCGTCCCGACGACGGGTTTCCTCGTCCCAAACATTCGTCTCCTCGATGATCCCGTCGCCGCAGCATTTGTAGTGGTTGTTGATGACCACGATCGGGACGTTCTTGAACCGGCCTTCGAGCACGAAGGGCCGGCGGGGAAGTTCGCGGGAATACCCGGCAAGGATCTCGTAGACCGAATCGACCTCCAGATCGCCGTCGATGCGGTAGAGGAAAGCCAAGTTGATGTTGTAGCTGGCGCTGGTGGCACGGTCACCATCCCAGCTTTTCAGCCCCTCCCGCACCTGGCGGAAATATGTGAAATTCTCGATTTCCTGCAGGGCGATGATGTCCACATCCATGCCTTCAACGGCCTGGATCACCTTGGTAACCGTCGCATCACCCTTTTTTGCAAAATTCTGCAGGTTCCAGGTCACGATCTCCAGAGTGGAATCTGTGCCGACGACCGCGCCCTCGAAGGGATTCGACATCACCGGAGCGACGGATTTCTCGGACTCGCCGCACGCAGCCAGCCCGAATATCGTCGCCAGAAAGAGGAGTCCGATGCCGTAACGTTGATTCATGTGTTCCAAAAACCTCTCCAAGGAAGTTGCACAGCCATCCCACATCAATATATAAGATGATGCATCATGCGCCGCGAAGCCAGTTTTTGCCGCCGCGGGACCACCCGGCCGGATTGATCAATCCAGCGTCCTCTCGAACCAGGACCGCCCACGGGGCGTAGTCCGGTGGAACCCGAGGCGCCTGAGATAATCCCGATGCGTCGCCCCGGCGGCCGGACTGAGCATCTTGTTTATACCCCGCTCCCGCCAGATCGGTGCCATTTTTTCCAGGAAAAACCGCGCGCAGCGCAGGTCGCGGTAACTGGGTAGGACATAGTCCAGGTGGATTCGGACCTCGTCCCCGTCTTCCTCGTACACGACCAGACCCGCGGGGTTGACGTTGCGCAGGATGAAGGTTACCTGCGGACTCCCCACCCCCGCGAGTTTGAAGTCGGGGAAATACCGCTCGATATCCGTCTGATGGAAGGCGAGAAAAGTCTCCAGATACCTGTTGTCCAGGCGACGGATCGGCATCAGCGAGAAATAGTCGCGGGTGCGGCTCATCCTTCGGAGGTAATACACGTTGACCAGAACGATGAAACCGTTGACCGCGAGCACCGGGTAGGCCCCCACGAGCCAACCGTAGACGGCGAAGGCCAGGGCGCCGACCAGGTTGATCCAGCGCAGCCGGCCCAGCGAACTCATCATCAACGAGACCGCCACCAGAAACGAACCCGCGTAGCCGATGATTTCCGTCCACTGGAGCATGGTCACCCTTCCTTCGCGGGAACCCGGATCCGCAGGCAGATGAAGAATCCGCCCAGGGCGATGGCCCCCGCCAACACGAAGACCCACTGGTGGCCGTATTTCTCCCAGATGAAACCGGACAAAACGGGCAGGCTCATGGCCACCACGTGATCGATGGTGATGCCGAGGGAGATGGTCGGGGTGATGTCCGCGGGATCAACCACGATCTTCTTCAGGTATGTCGTTCGGGCAATACGCAGGGCAAACAGGATGTGATCCAGCATGTAGGCGCCGTACAGGATCCTCAGATCCCAGGGCGAAGAGAAGATATCCGAGGCGAAGCCGTAGATCATGCAAACGAACAGGAGCATGATCTCGTCGGTGGCCAGGACCTTGCGTTCACCCAGCCAGTCGATCACGTCGCCGAGCAGAGGACGCATCAGCACACCCAGGGCCGAAGCGCCAAAGTAGAGCAAGGCGATGGACGACACCGGAACGTCGTGCAGGGAAACCAGCACCCAGGTGCCGAAGACCATGAAGATCTGCTTGCGGATCCCGAACAGGGCGCTGATGGCGTAGAAGAGGTGGTATTCGCGCCGGTAGACCAGGCGACGGCTGGGTGCGTCATCCTTGCCGATCGTCAGTCGTAGGTACAGAACGCCCGCGACCGCGGCGCTCGCTCCCGCCACGAGATAGAACAGGTCGTAGCGGTCCCCGATGAACCTGGCCAGCAACCAGACGCTGCCCACGCCGAGGATGACCCCCAGGTTGCGGGCGCCGCCCAGCTGACCCAGGCGTCGGCCCTCGGCCCCGCGTTTGGCCAGTTTGAGCCCGAGCGGACCCTCCACCGCGAAGATGATGTGGTCACCCATGGACCACACCACGATCCAGACCACCAGCAGCGCCACGCCGGGCGAGAGGTAGGCCAGCCCCAGGGCTCCCGCCGTGGTGGCCACCATCGCCAGGGCGGCGATCCTGCTTTCCCGCATGTGGGTCAGCAGGAATCCCACCACGATGAAGATCAAAAAGCCCGGCAGCTCACGGGGAAACTCGAGCCAGCCGCGGTTTCCGGCGTCGAAGCCGTGCATCTCGGACAGGTAGTTGTTCAGGGTGGACAGGAAGATGCCGCTGGTGGCCCCGAAAAACATGGTGGCCAGAAGTACGCGGCGGAAATCCCCGGTCACTTTGCGGCCGATGTTCAAGTGAACTGTCCTTCTTCCGGCGGATCGGGATCCTTGCGACCAGGAGCGGCCTGATCACCGCGGCGACGGTACAACCAGGTGAGCCGGGCCAGCCGGTCGCCGCCGGGATCGAGCCAAGCGTCACCGGACATGCGCCAGTTCCAGTTGCCCTTGCCCTCGCCCGGCAGGTTCATGCGGGCTTCCCGGCCCAGGCCCAACACGTCCTGCATGGTGGCGATGAAGGTGTGGGCCGTGGACATCATGCCCAGGCGGATCAGGGACCACTGGGGCTCGTCCGTCGCACAGCCGGTGTACTCGGCCACCAGTTCCTTCGTGGCCGAATCCGCCAGATGATTCCACCAGCCGAGGGTCGGATCATTGTCGTGGGTCCCGGAATAGACCACGCAGTTCCGCACATGTTCGTGCGGCAGGAACACGTTGTCGGGTCCGCTCCAAGCGAACTGGAGCACTTTCATGCCGGGCAGATCGAAGGCGTCGCGCAACTGCTCCACCGCCGGCGTGATGACACCAAGATCCTCGGCGATCACCGGCAGCTTCCCACCGAGTTCCCGGCGCAGCACACTGAAAAAATCCGCGCCCGGGCCGGGGACCCATTTCCCGTTCACGGCGGTCTTCTCGCCGGCGGGCACCTCCCAGTACGCCTCGAAACCCCGGAAATGGTCGATGCGCACTAGGTCCACCGTTTCCAGACAGACCTTCACCCGGTCGACCCACCACCGGTAATCCTCCTGCTTGAGACGGTCCCAGTCATACAACGGATTGCCCCACAGCTGGCCCGTCTTGCTGAAGTAATCCGGCGGCACACCGGCCACGCCGGTCGGCAGCCCTTTCTTGTCCAGTTGGAACAACTCTGGCCGGGCCCACACATCGCTGCTGTCATGGGCCACGAAGATGGGAATGTCCCCGATCAACCGGATCCCCCGCGCCATGGCGAAGGCCTTGAGCTCCAGCCACTGATGAAAGAAAAGCCACTGACGGAACCTGTGGGCGGCGATGCGCTTGTCCAGCCGGCGCGCGGCCTCGGCCAGTGCCTCGGGCTTTCGTGTGACCAGATCGGCCGGCCACCGGGTCCAGGGTTTGCCGCCCTGTTCTTCCTTCAGGGCCATGAACAGGGTGAAATCATCGAGCCAGGATTGCTGCGCGCACCAACCCTCGAATTCGGCCCAGTCGGCCCGCGACGCCCGCTCCAGAAAAACGGACCAAGCCCGGTCGAGCCTTTGGGTCTTCCACGTGATGACGGACCCGAAATCCACGCGTTGCTCGTCGAAGCGGGGCCGGCCGGACAGATCGTCGGCCAGGAGCCAACCCTCACGCACCAACCGATCAAGGCTGATCAGCAGGGGATTCCCCGCGAAGGCGGACAATGTCTGGTAGGGGGAATCGCCGAAGCTGGTCGGTCCGAGAGGAAGGATCTGCCACAAGCTCTGTCCGCATTTCTCCAGCCAGTCCACGAACCGGTAGGCCGACTCCCCCAGGTCCCCGATGCCATCGGGTCCCGGCAGGCAGGTCGGATGCAAGAGGACACCGCTGGCGCGGGGAAACGGGGACTGGTTTTCAGACTGCGGGGTCATGCTCTCTCCACAAGGATTGTTTAAACCCGGAACGGCTCCACAAGTTAACCGTGAGCCGGCCCCTCAGTCCAGTGAGCTTCGTGGAAAACTTCAGTTGTGGCTCTGCAATCGTGCCTGGTGTAAAATCACGCCACCATGGAAAGAGGTTCCAGTAAATGGGATTCATGGGCCCGGCAACCTTATCATATCCGGCTGGGCGGAGCATCGAAGGTCCCCCGGGGGACCTTTGAAGTAAACAGCTCATTGAACCGGAACGACCAGTCAAATGGAGAGGGTGGCCGAATGAGAAAATTCAGAACCGTGTTTGCCGCCAGCGTTCTCATCGCGATAGCAGCCTGTTCAGGCGATCCCACCTCCGATCCGGCACACAAGATCACTGTCCAACCGAATCCCGCCACCCGCGAAGCACTCCTCGAATACCAGCGATTGTACCCAAGCGGTGACGATCCAACCGGCCTCCGAGTCACCTTCATCGACCTCCCAGCTGTTCCTTGCGTCATCACGCTCTTTGACCAGTCCGGAGAACTCGTTGACGAGGTCGACAAAAACGATGCCGAGACCTCAGCGTCATGGAACCTCATGAGTAACGTCGGCACACAGGTCGGCACAGGCACCTACCACTTCGTCGTCCATCTGGGAGACGGCATGTTCATCGACCGTGGGTCGTTCTTCGTGTCCTTCTAGCGCCGACCCTGACCCCGGGAGACCAGATGCGTTCCATGCGAGCTCTACTCTGCACAACTCTGCTCCTACTGCTTCCTTCCGTGGACGTGGCGGCCCAAACCAAACCCCCGTCCTATGGATTCCTTTGGGAGCAGTTCGCCGCCGACACTCGCTCTGCGTCCATGGGGCGGGTTGATCTCGCGGCCGACGGTGGCCCGTTCAGCATCTGGTCAATTCCGGAATTCCTTCCCCGCGCTTCCGGCATCCAGGCGGGTTATCGGCATCACGAGTATGCGGTGGACGCGAAAATCCGGGGCGCCGCCGTCGCTTTGACCACCGCCGCCGGCCGTTTGCGCCTAGCCTTGAACCGGGCTGCGTACGCCCTCGACGGGATTCCCGTGGTCGCACCCGACGGTACGGCCATGGATGGCACGTCCTACGACATCCACGAGAGGGTCGATGTGCTTGGCGCCAGCTACGGCTTCCTGAATGGCCGTCCAGGCGACGAGTCAAGTATCGCTTTGGTCATCGGGGGTGCAGCACGTCTCTATAATGCGGAAGTCAGCAGCCTCAGCGGGTCGGCGTCAGATTTCGACTTGGGAGCCATGGTGCGGTACGTGCGGGACATCGAGGGCGGTTGGTTCGGTGCCCGGGCCGCGCTCAGGGTTCGCAACCTGCTCGGACGGTCGTACGAAATCGACGAGGATTTGGTCCAACTACCTCACCACGCCGACCTTAGCCTCGCCTTCGAGGGCGGCCACCGCCTTGGCTGGCGCAATGACCGCGACCTGCAGTGGCTCGTCGTGTACACGCACCGCCGGTATCTCCGCTCACACTACGGATATCCCAGCGACACGAACCATGTCGGGGCGGAGATCACCGTCGTCGAAGTCGCGTCCCTCCGCTGCGGCGTGACCAATATCCCGATCGGCGGCGAGAAGTGGAGCTGGGGGCTGGGCCTGAGTTCGCGGGGAGTGGTTGATTCGCCGCTCGTTGTGACGGTCGACTACGGGCAGTACGACGCGGGCATGCTGGGTGGGTGGAGCAACCTCCTGACCGTTGGCGGGTCCTACGCATGGGGCGAACGCTAGTCCCGCTGTTGCTGGGCAGAACGCCTAACCCAGGTTGTCTTACTTCCCCCCCTGAATGTGGTATATTCAGACGTCCGTCGTGACAATCCATGAACGCCCATCATTTTTTGTCCGGAGGCCCTACCTTGAAGAAATCCGCAATTGCCATCCTGTTGACCGTTGTTCTCTGCGCTGCACTGGCCGGCGCCGCGACCGCTCCCCAAATTTATTCCAAGGTGATCGTCAGTTTGGATACGCCCGGCGCTACCGAACAGCTGCGCGCACATGGCTCCCTGGATGTCAGAATCATGAAACCCGGCAGCTACGCGGAACTCATTGCGTCTGTGGATGACCTGTCCTGGCTCAAAGCTTCGGGACTGCGCTATGAAATCAGGATCGAAGATCTGACTGAGTATTATGCCGCGCGCCTGAACGCATCGAAATCCGGCATGGGTGAGAACTTCGGCCTTTTCCATACCTACTCGGAAATCGAGGTCTGGCTGGACGAATTGCATGCCCTCTATCCCGAGGTGATCAGCGCCAAATGGAGCATCGGCCAGAGTCATGAAGGCCGTGATCTGTGGTGTGTCCGCATCTCGGACAATCCGGAGATCGATGAAACCGGCGAAGCCGAGGTGCTCTTTGACGGCCTGCACCACGCGCGGGAAATCATGGCCTCGGAAACCTGTATGATGCTGGCGGAATATCTTGGTTCACGATACGGCACCGACTCGGACATTACCTACCTGCTCAACACGCGGGAAATCTACATCGTACCGGTGGTCAACCCCGACGGATTGGTCTATAACGAGACGATCAGTCCGGATGGCGGCGGCATGTGGCGCAAGAATCGTCGCGACAACGGGGACGGCACCTTCGGCGTGGATCCCAACCGCAACTATCCTTATGCGTGGGGGGAACCCGGCAGCAACCCTGACCCCGGCGGCTGTGACTATATGGGTCCCTCAGCGGGCAGTGAGCCGGAAGTACAGGCCATGATGGCGTTGGTCAACGCGCATGAGTTCGTGACCTCGCAGACCTTCCATTCCTACAGCGACCTGACGCTTTATCCCTGGGCCCATACCCTCGACCCGTCTCCCCACGCCGCCATCTTCGCCCATATGGGTGAGATCATGACACGTTACAACGGTTACACCCCTCAGGCGGGTGCAGCTCTCTACCCGTGTAACGGCACCACCATGGACTGGATCTACGGCGATCCCACAGAGCACCCGTTGTGTTTTTCCTTCCTGAACGAAATCGGCGGTCTCTTGGATGGATTCTGGCCTGAAGAATCCCGCCGTGATCAGCTCTTCGAGGACAACCTCTGGCCCAGCCTCTTCCAGATCATGTCCGCCGATCATTACCTGGAAGCGCATACGGCCCAGGTCAGTGGCGGCAACGGTGACCCATACCTGGATCCCGGCGAGGCAGCGAACATATCCTTCCTCATTGAGAATTTCGGTATCATCGCAGCCGCCCCCGGTGTCACGATCACGCTGTCGACCAATGATCCCTATCTGCAGTTGCTGGAAGCCCAGTGCTCGATCCCCGATCTGGCGCCTTTGGAAATCCGCGACCTGAGCGCGTCACCTTTCGCCGTCCTGATCGACCCGGCCTGTCCCACGGACCGGCTCATGGAAGTCGATGTCCTGTTGAACTGGGGGGATACATCGTCCATCTTCAGCCTCTATTACCGCACCAGCGCCCCGGAGACCCTGTTGACCGACGACCTGGAGAGCGGCACGGGCAACTGGACCTTGACCGGTGATTGGGCCACCAGCTCGTCCTTTTTCCATTCAGCCTCAAATTCACTGACCGATTCACCGTCCGGAGATTACCCGAACGAATCGGCAACGTCCGCCACCCTGAACCTATCCGGTCCACTTCCCACGGGGGCGCAAATCAAATTCTGGCACCGGTACAGAATCGAGGAAATTTGGGATTTTGGTTATCTGAAAGTCTCCACCGATGGTACGGTTTGGACCACGCTGGCGTCCTTCACCGGGATGCAATTCTCATGGGAGCAAGAGCTATTCGATCTTTCGGACTGGGCCGGCCAGGCGCTCCAGATCCGTTTCGAGCTGGTAAGCGACTACATGATGACTGAAGATGGCTGG
>CBDURF010000090.1:0-13868 GCA_965369705.1 uncultured bacterium | reverse complement strand
GGCCAGCAACCCCGCCAGGTCGTCCTCGCTGAGAACGGCGCCGAGGCCGAGACGGCGGGTGGCCAGCACGCCCAGGACGTGGATGTAATCCTCGTAGTTTTCCCCAAGCTTGCGCAGGACCGGGGCAAGTCCGGCGTTGGCGTCGTACGGTCCCGTCAGCAGGTCGGCGGCCATGCCGTAACAGCTTCGGCCTGTGACCAGGTCCCGGTTACGGGTTTCTTCCGCGGTCATCCCGAAGTGGACCCGTCGTCGGCGCAGGCCGTCCCCTCGGCCCATCAATCCCAGATACAATAACCGGTGGTCCGCGTTGACCCGGTACCAGTCCGCCCTCGCTCGACGGCCGAGTTCCTTGCCGGGCGGCAGCAGCAAAGGGCCCGCTCCCCATTGCACCCGCGTGTCTTGATGTCCGTTCAGGAATTCCGCCAGGAGATGTGACAGGTACACGTTGACGTCCTCGTCAGGACCCGCCCCGTTGGTCGGGAACATGGATTCCCGCCGGGCTTCGAGAAGCTGCTCCAGTAGGAAGAAGCGCCAGGGCCGGGGGCCGGACCAATCGGGAAAAAGTCCTCGGTATTGTGGGAACTCGATCTTGCACAGTGCTTTCGGCATGAAATAGTCCCTTCCTGTTTGCGGAATTCACTCCGGAGAAATGCAGGGACCATGCCGGCCGACAATTTTTTGGTGTTTTATAACTTATTGTGATTGAATAAGTTACGAATATCAGTTCCGGATTGGATCATTCCCCCCTTCCTCAGGTGGTGGATTTTGGACCACCGATTGCCCTCGCGTACCCCGCTCTCCTGCATTTTGGGCTTTGGTTTCCCCTAAACCCGCCGATCAAACATGGGAATATTGCAATGACCTAGGGCGATTCAGGTTGGTCCCTGGGCCGGCTTCGGGCTTGCGGCGTCTGGTGTCAACCGGGTAATCCGAACTTCGGGCGCTCCCAAGGTGAAAGGAACGGGGAATGAGCGAGCAGGATCGTTTCGATTGGAATGAAGACATGGATTTCGAGTCCGAAGCCGACGTGCAGGAGGGATTCGACGACTTCGAGGATCCTCTCGACGGTTTCGCCGACTACGATGAAATGTCCGACTATGACGACCTTTCCGAAAACGACGTTCCGGCCGAAGACGCCAGAAAGGCTCGGGACGGGACCGAGTCCGAAGCGGCCGAAGTCGTGCGGGAGGGTCTGGCCGAAAAGATTCCGACCAGCGAAAAGGCGGCCTCCGTCCTGAAGAAGCAGAAACGGCGCCGGGGAATTTCGGCCGTCGGGCTGGGCTTTCTGTTCACCGCGTCGATCCTGGTGGCGGGCGTGGGCGTCGGCGGGGCCATCCTGCTGGCCGAGGGGGTTCATCCCGCCTCGTTATGGCAGCCGCAGAATCTGCTCCAGATCGACCAATTGCTTAATTTCGCCGATCACCCCCTGAATATTCTCTACATGGTCACCATGGGCATTGTTTTCCTGGCCCTGCTGGGAAGTTACAAGATGTCCAAAGCCGCGGTCGAGGCCAACACACGCACCCGGGACGCCGAGGACATGCTGGATCGTCTGACCGCCCTGAGTCTGGACAAGCAGGAAGATTGGCAGAGCCAGGAATTCAAGGAGTTCCCCCCGGCCGAGGCTTTCGTCATCCGGACCTTGGGAGTGTGGCGCCTGCAGGAAGCCCGGCAAAAGAGGCTCATGGGAGTCGAGGGTGAACTGCACCGGCTCGAAAAGGCCCTGAACATGAATTCCCGGGCGGATCTGACGGGCCGCTTCGACCACCCCGCCGTGGGCCGCCTGGCCGATGAGATGATCCGGTATTTCGACGCCAAGGACGCCGCCGTCCGGAAGCTCGAGGAAAGCGAGAGCAAGGACCGGAACAACAGCACGGAAATCATCGATCTTCTGCAGGAGTCCCGGCAATGGAATGGGGCCACCCTCGATCATATGGGCGTGCAGTGTGTGGCTGTGGATGAACTGGCTGGGCAGATGGACGACCTTGCCAGGCACATCGAAAACGCTACGGCCGAGGCCGGGTCCACCGAGAGCATGACCGACATCATCGAAGGCATCCGGAAGGACATCGCCACCCAGTCATCCGGCCGTATGGGGATCGACCAGACGGTGTCCGAATTAAACGATCTGGTGGACACGGGAAGCAAGCTGGCTTTCAAGATCGCGATGGAAGTGGCCCGTCTGGGGCCCCGCGGCGAACGTCTGTTGCCCATGAGCCAGTCCCTCGAGGATCTCACGACCGGATTCCGTCGGTTGGCCGACAGGGTGAACGACCGGGACGGAGGAGATGCCCCGACCCCTGCCTTGAACAGCGTCCACAAGAAGCTGGAAACCCTGGCCGCCTTGATCACCCAGGACGACCAGGCTCCCTGGCGGGACATGGCGGATGAGGTCCAGGACTTCGGACCCGCGGCCGCCCAGATCTCCGGCAATCTCACCCGGTTGGTCGATGGATTCAATGAGCATGAGGACCGTCTGGTCCGGATCGGCACATCTTTCGCGGATATGACCGGCGCGGAATTCGATTCCAGCTTGATTCCCCGCAAGGAACCGTCTGACGCGCCGGTCGCCTCACTGAATATCATCGGCCGGGAATCCCTGGCCAGGCCCATGGAGCCGGCCATGGCCCCGGTCGCCGTCAATCCTTTCGCCACCGCGGATTCACCCATCCTGCCGCAGGGCGAGGGTCTGGTGGATCCCGACTTGTCATCGGTTCTCCCCAGGCCTGAAACCCCGATCGCGGAGGCCTCCACCGGTCCCGAAGTTCCCGGACTGGAGCTGGAAGGACCCGCCAGGTTCGACCTGAATCCCGAACCCCCGGCGGATATGCCTCTTTCCGAGGATGAGGAAAAGGTGTACGATCTGGAGGATTTGGGAGCCTCTCCCGTCGCGGAGCCGGAAACCGAAGACACGGAACAGGTCTTCGATCTTTCCTCTTTCGGGGCGATTCCCATGGCCGGCAACGAAAACCAGGGTTCGGACGAGGTGTTCGAGCTTTCCGATTTCGATCCGGTTCCCTTACAGGACGATGCGGGCGCCGCCGCGGAGGAAGTCTACGATCTTTCCGATTTCGGCGCGTCGCCCCTGGATCAGGCGGTGGGGTCGGACCAGAATGGGGCAACCGTTGAGGACGAGGTTTTCGACCTCTCGGATTTCGACGCCAAACCCATGAATTGATCTCCGGTCGGGTCGGTGTAATTCCGGGCCGGGGCATCAGTGGCCGGAACCGGACATGAACGAATTCAACCTGAGCGAACCCGAACCCGGTCCCGGTCTTCTGGCCGACTACCTGGCGGAACTGCTGAAGCGGTTCCGCCATTTTTCAGGTCCCCTGGAACCTGCTCCGGGGATGGGTTCCCACCTGGCCCGCATCAGGGTTTCAGCGCGGCTTCTGGCCGCTCTGGACCGGCCCTCCGGTCCCGTCGCGGAGGGTTTCATCCATTTGGGTGGTGTTCTCGGGGAATGGGTGACCTTTTTCGAGTCCTCACCGAAATCCTTTCCCCTCCATCTGGCCTTCCCTCTCGAACGTCTGGCCGACTACCTGGAGGAATTGCTGGCCAGGCGGGACCAGGGCGTTTCGACGGCCGAGCTGATCAGGGACGTAGGCTGGAGGGCGGTCCTTGCTTCGTTCCGCCATGCGGGCACCCCTCTGGCGACCCTGGAGGAGGTGGAGGACCTCTTCAGGAGGTGGGGGCGTCGCTGGACTGACGAAAACCTGACTCCCGTTCAGGAGCAGCGGTTACGGAGGCGCTGGCTCAGCCTGAGAAAAAGGGGAGATGTCCTGTTCAAGAATGATGGAGGGCGGGAGCCCTGGGCAGAGGACCTCAACGACCCCGTCCGCGGATCCCCCGAGATCCTGTTGCTGGTGGACAGCACGTTTCGCCGTGATCAGATAAGGGACAAGCTCACCGACCGCGATTTTCGGGTCGAGTTATCCTGTGATCCCGCCCAGGCCCTGGAATTCCTGGCGGCTGGTTCGGTGCCCCGGGCGGTTCTCTGCGACAACCTGGAACCCACTCGGCACCTGGCCTGTCTGCGGGAGGGCTTGTCTTCCCTGCCGGGGGCCGCGGATATCCCTCTGGTCCTTGTTGTCGGAAGTTCATTTGCCGGCGCGGCGGACGAGGAGAGGGCCCGTTCCCTGGGGGCGGTCGCCGCCTGGCGGGAACCGTTCGACCCGGTGGATCTCAACCGCATATTGCAACGCCTTCCGCAGCCTTGATGTATCCTGCACAGCCGGACGGCGTCCCGCCGTTCCCCGCCATTCCCTATCCTTCCCATTAAACCCTTGGAACGGGGTATTTTCTACCGATTCAAAGCCAGCCCGTCTGTGGGCATGGGAGTTGCAAGATTCTCATATCGTGATGTGGCACGCATCGCATCTTGGAATCAAGAGAAGGAGACATCCTCAATGCCTGACTACAACGATTCTTCCAGGATCTTCATCGGGGGAGAAGACAGAGTCGGTCAAGTGATGACCTCGGTGGAAGCCGCCGAATATCTGAAAATGCACGTCAAAACGGTGTGCCGCCTGGCCAAGGAAGGGAAAATCCCGGCCAAGAAGGTGGGCAGTGAATGGCGGTTCCTGCGCGCGGTCCTGGACCGTTGGCTCACCGAGTCCATGGTCTGATCGATGGCAACTCGGTTCAAACCTCTCGACCTCAAGAATTCCGGGTTGTTTGGTATCGGCCTGTCGGGCATCATCGGTCGCTCGGACAAGAGCAACCTGCTTGACCTGGCCGGTCGATGCCTGGACCAGGGCAAGGTCAACCTGGTCCTGGATCTTTCCGACCTTTCCTCCATGGGTGGTGGCGGCGCCGCAATTCTCGCCGATTTCCAGAGCCGTTTGAACTCGGCCGGAGGCGAGGCCGTTTTCGTGGGAGCGGGAGAGGTGGTGCGCCATTTCCTGAAGCTGAAATTCGACGACCTGCCCTTGCGGTTCTTCGAAACCGTCCAGGAGGCCGAGGCCGGCCTGGTGGGGCTCCCTTCGGCCTCGGCAGAGCCGGCGGGTGGATCAGAACCGGTGGCCGAGAAATCCTCCGGGACCGCCTCCCGGGTGGTGGCGCAGACAGAACCCAACTCCCCCCGGGAAACCGTGGCGAAACCTCCAGGGGTGACCGAGAGCGACGAGGCAGTCTGTGCCATGAACGAGGTCCTCGAGGAATTCAACGGCCATGCCGAGGAGGAATCATCCGTCCATCTGGGTCGTCGCAAGGACCACCAGTACACTTCCCTGTCCGAGGCGGTGGGCGCCCTGGGCAGCTGGTCTGAGTACAAGGACCATTCGGAATACGCGGCCACCCTGCGCAATCTGCTCTTCAGCCACGGCCTGGCCGATGACGCCCATCTCCTGGTGGAACGGGAAGACATGATGGAGGACCCCGACCAGGAGTGGCAGCTGCCGACCGATTGTTCGCTGGTCAGGCAGCTCAAGGAGGTCGGTGCGCCCCTGTCCATGCTGGATCTCCGGGAGGACGAGCTGGGAGAAGACGAAATCAATATGCTGGAGGAGATCAATCCCCAGATCATCCTGCCGGTCATTCGCGAGGGGAATCTGGCGGCCATTCTCCTGTTGAACCGGGGTGGCGAGGAAAACGAGTATTCCGTGGCGGAACACTTCGCCCTTGAATTGTTGTTGCAGGTCCTGGAGAAGGGTGGGGATGCGTCTTCATCTTCGACCGGGAAGGCCGTGGAAAACGGCGCGTCGCCTGATGCTGCCGCGGGATCCAGGGGAAGTATCGGTGGCGTCGAAGGCGACAACGATGACCGATCCCTGCCGGAAACCTGGTCCCTGCCCGCGACCGATGACGATTCCACCGCCAAGGTTCTCCTCACCTTGGCCCTGAATCTCCCTGACGCTGACGACCGGCCCCATTTCTGGCGGCTGTTCGCCCGGCACGCCTGGCCGGTGTTCCCAGTGCGCCACCTGGCGTTCCTGGGCCCGGAAATGACCCGTCCCCAGGTCATGGTCGGTCACCACAATCACTGGGAAAGCCTGGACCTGAGCAGCCAGAAGATCCGCCAGTATTTCCGGGGCATGCAGCGTCCGGTCGAAACGGCCAACATTCCTGCCACCTTCAAATCCATCAAGAAACGCCTCACTGATTGTCAGGCCGAATGGATCGTGAGTCTGCACTGGGATGGCGAATTCCTGGGCACCGCCATTCTCGGCCTCGATGAGGAATTCACCTGCGAGGATCCCGCGGAACGAGCCAACCGGATCTTTAGCGAGACGGCCAGGCTGCTGGCGCGTTTCGACGACACCAACGATAATGCGGACGTCAGTCTCCAGCTTGTCCGGCTTCTGCTGGCCCAGCGGGAAAAACGATGTTTCGGCCACGACAAGCTGACACAGGCCATCGTGGAGCACGTCCACCGCCTGGCTCGGGTCATGGGCTTTCCTCCGGACCAGGAACGGAGTCTCACCTATGGCTGCCTGCTGCGGGACATCGGCTTGATCGACAAGGATGACGATCTGATGAAGCCGCCGGAGGAGATGGACCCCACCCAGTGGCCGGTGTATCGCCGCCACCCCGCTGACGGCGCCAGGCTTCTGGAGGGCCTCAACCTGCCGAGAACCATCGTGGATGTGGTCCATTGCCATCATGAACGATTCAACGGGGAAGGTTTCCCCCGCGGACTGGAGGGGCGGGACATTCCCCTGGCCGCCCGGGTCGTGACGGTGGTGGAGAATTACGTTTCCATGGTGACCGGCTCCAGCAGTCAGGACCCCATCGCACCCCAGACGGCAGCCCGCATCCTGCGGGACAATCTGGGTCAGCGTTATGATCCCGACATCGTGGGCCTGTTCCTGAACGCCATTCTGGGCGAATCGGATTCTCCCCAGGAAAAAACATCCCGCAAGGAACACGCGAAAAAGGGTCTTCTGCAAAAGACCTGATCCGGACTAAGGCTGGTCAGGTCCCGTCTGGTATGTGCCAGTGTCCCGCTTCGATTCCTCGGAGCGGGACACTTTTTTGTGAATACCGGGACAGATGCGGGATGGTTATCGGGGGGGCGCCGTAGCATTTCTGCGCATTGGGGATTTGGCAAGATGTTGGTGGCCAAAGGAATGCAGAGATCCGGGTAGGGATTTTGCCGGCCATTCCGGAGTGCGGCAGGATGGTTGCAAGACACGGGATGCATGGCGATGGGGCTGGGAGGACTCATCGTTTGCGACCGAAGCAGCCGCTGTTCCGCGAGCATGGGAAGGGGCGGCGGCGGCTTCAGGTCTCCCCGGGTAAATGATCGCGATTTCCCGGCAACCCGTTGCCATGTGGCGAAGGTTCTGACATTATGGTCATCAAGGGAGTCCGCCTGATTTGGGGCTCCGGATCTTTTCCGGATCCGACCTGATGGAGAGTCATGTCCAGCACCTTCGGCAGATTGTTCAGGATCACAACCTTCGGGGAATCCCACGGTACCGCCATGGGTGTCGTCGTGGACGGTTGCCCAGCACGACTGGAATTGACCTCCGAGGAGGTCCAGCGACAGCTTGACCGACGCCGGCCCGGTCAGGGACAGCTGACTTCGGACCGGAATGAAACGGACCGGGTGGAGATACTCTCGGGTCTGGAAAATGGCCTGACCCTCGGCAGTCCGATCGCCATGATGGTGCGCAACCGGGATCAGCGGCCGGAGGAATATGCCGACACCAATGAAATTCCCCGGCCCTCCCACGCCGATTTCACTACCCTTGAAAAATATGGGATACGGCCTGCCAGCGGGGGCGGCCGGGCCAGCGCCCGGGAAACCTGGGCGCGCGTCGCTGCAGGTGTCGTGGCGGAGAAGTGGCTGGCCAGGGATTACGGCGTCGAGATCGTGGCTTGGGTTGACGGTGTGGGAAAAGAGGGACCCGCGGAAGTCGATGTCCTGACCGTGACCCGCCGACAGGTCGACGCCACCGAAATCCGCTGTCCCGATCAGGCCTTGGCCGCGACCATGGCCGGGGCTGTCCAGGCGGCCCGGCGGGAAAAGGATTCCGTTGGCGGAGTCATATCCTGTGTGTGCCGTGGTGTGCCCACCGGCTGGGGGGAGCCCGTGTTCGACAAGATGGAAGCCATGCTGGCCCGGGGAATGTTGTCGATTCCCGCGGCCAAGGGCTTTGAGATCGGCTCTGGGTTTGCGGGAACGCGCATGCGCGGATCCGCCCACAACGATCCGTTCGTGCAGAAGCAGCAGGGCCTGGGTACCGTCACCAACCGTAGCGGAGGAGCGCAGGGTGGAATCAGCAACGGGGAGCCCATCCTGTTTCGCGTGGCCTTCAAACCTCCGGCCACCATCGGGATCGCCCAGCAGACAGCCGATTATTCAGGTGGGGAGGCCACGCTTGAGGCCCGCGGGCGCCATGATCCCTGCGTGACGCCCCGTGCGGTCCCCATTGTCGAGGCCATGGCCGCCCTGGTCCTGGCGGACCTCGCCTTGATCCAGCGTACGCGAAGGTAACCCCGGTCAGGAAACGGTTTTGCCCGGGGCTTCCGGCGGGTTTTCGGAAACCTGTTTGTCGGGATCTTTCCGGTCGGAGGATTTTTTCTTGCCGGATCCCGACTTCCGCCGGTAGACCCGCTCCAATTCGGCAGTCATGTCGTCGAGGGACAGGCCGCGGCGGATGTCGCCTTCATACACCAGGCTGATGGCCCGGGTTTCTTCCGAGACGACGATCACGATGGCGTCCGATTGCTCGCTGATACCGATGGCCGCCCGGTGGCGCGTGCCCAGGATGTAACCCAGTTCATCCCGCTCGGTGATGGGCAGGATGACCGCGGCGGCGGCGATCTTGTCCTGGCTGATGATTACCGCGCCGTCATGCAGTGGTCCGGGAACCGTGAAGATGGATTCGAGGGTGGCGGCGGTGATCTCCGCGTCCAGCACCACGCCCTTCTTGATCCAGTTGTTCAGCCGCACTTCGCGTTCGATGACGATCAGGGCCCCCAACCCGCGCTTGGCGCAACGCGTCACCGCTTCCAGGATTTCCTGCTCCTTGGGGATTTCATCCACCGATCCAAACAATCCGAAGCCCCGGCGCAGCCCGAGGTTGGCCAGGGCCGAACGCAGTTCCGGCTGGAAGATGATGATGAAGGCGATCACCCACACCGTCTGCAGGGTGCCGATAATGCGGCCGACCACGATCATTCCCAGACTACTGGCCAGGAAGGAGAGGAGCAGCAGCAGGCCCAGGCCCACGAACATCTGGATCACCCGCGTGTCCTTGATGAACACGATCAGACGGTACAGCAGATAGGCCACGATGAGGATATCGAGGATGTCAATGATCAGGCTGTTGGAGATGCTTTCCCACATGATTGTCCAAACTAGCACCGCCGAGGGAGTTACTCAACCTCAAGGTTGGTTCTCATTTCAAAACTTCGTTTGCGGTGGGCGCCACGGCTTTCAACACTTCCAGAAACTGCACGGATTCCTTCACGTCATGGACCCGGACCATCGAAGCGCGACCCTGCCAGGCGCAGGCGAGGGCGGCCAGGCTGCCCGGCAGGCGGTCGTCCACCTCCGCGCCCGAAATATCCGCGATGAACCGTTTACGGCTGGCGCCCAGCAGCAGGGGTCGGCCCCCGGCCACGACATCCAGGCGCCCCAGGAGAGCCAGGTTGTGGGCCAGGGTCTTGCCGAAGCCGATGCCCGGGTCGACCAGCAGGCGCTCGGGAGCCACACCTTGGTCCTGGGCCAGGCGGCAGCGCGCCGTCAGCCAACCGGAAACCTCGGCCACCACGTCCAAATATGCCGGGTCGTCCTGCATGGTCCGCGGGGTGCCCTTCATGTGCATCAAAACCAGACCGCACCCACGCGCGGCGGCCAGGGGGATCATTTCGGGGTCGAACATCCCGGCGGAAATGTCGTTGATGGCGTCGGCGCCGGCGTCGAGGGCGGCGCGGGCAGTGCCGGCGCGAACCGTGTCCACGGTGAGAGGGAGCTGGGTTTCGGGGCGTAGTGTCTCCAGGACGGGCAGCAAACGGTCCATTTCTTCCGCTTCGCCGACCGGTTCGGCGCCGGGTCGGGAGGACTCGGCGCCCAGATCCAGGAGGTCGGCGCCTGAAGCCCCCAGCCGGAGGGCATGCTCAACCGCCGGACCGCACCCGGCCGAACGCGAACGAGGAAAGAAACTGTCGGATGAAAGATTGACGATACCCATGACCAAAGGCCGGCCCGTCGGCTCGAGAACCAAGCGGCCCAGGTCCCATCCAGGCGCGAAAAAGGGGGCCGTCAGGCCCCCAGCGGTTTTTTTCACGTGATTCATGAGCCGTCGCCGGGCGGGTCGGTGGCCACCGATTCGGTCTCCGGGTGTTCGGGCGCCTGGTCGCTCACCTCCGGTTCATTCACGGGTGCATCATCGGAGAGGGAGTGGTCCACTTCGATATCGCGATCCGGCAGCTCGCGGCCTTCCATGAGCATCTGGAATTCCTCGGCGTCCAGCGTCTCCCGTTCCAGCAGGGCCTCGGTCATGGCCTCGACCTTGTCCCTGTGATTCTCCAGGATACGGCGGGCCCGTTCGAACTGCTCCGAAACGATCCGCTTCACTTCGCCGTCGATTTCCCGCAGCGTCTGTTCACTGAACACGTGTTGGCGCCCGATGTCCCGTCCCAGGAAGACCTGTTCGGTCCCCTCATCGTAGGCGATGGGACCGAGTTTCTCGCTCATACCCAGGCGGGTGACCATGGTCCGGGCGTAGTTGGTCACGGCCTTGATGTCGCCGTAGGCGCCGGAGCTGATCTTGCCCAGGAAGATGTCCTCGGCCATCCGGCCGCCCAAGGCGACGCAGATCTGGTCCAGGTATTTCTGCTCGGAGATCGTGTACTGATCCTCCACGGGCAGCATGGCCGTCAGGCCCAGGGCCTGACCGCGGGGGATGATGGTCACTTTGTGCACGGGGTCGGCTTCCTCGACGTAGTAGGCCACCACCGCGTGGCCGGCCTCGTGGCAGGCCACCTCGCGCTTGACCTTGTCGGTGAAGACGCGGCTGCGGCGCTCGGGACCGAGCATGACCTTTTCCTTGGCGTCCTCGAAGTCGTCCATGGTTACGGTGTCGTGATTCTTGCGGGCGGCCAGCAGAGCGGCCTCGTTGACCAGGTTCGCCAAGTCGGCTCCGGCCATGCCGGGGGTACCGGCGGCTATCTTCTGGGCGGACACCGACTCGTCGATCTTCACCTTCTTCATGTGGACCTTGAGGATGGCCTCGCGTCCGACCAGGTCCGGCATGTCGACCACGATCTGCCGGTCGAAGCGACCCGGACGCAGGAGCGCCGGGTCCAGGACGTCGGGTCGGTTGGTCGCAGCCAGCAGAATCACCCCGTCGTTGGATTCGAAGCCGTCCATTTCGACGAGAAGTTGGTTGAGGGTCTGCTCGCGCTCGTCGTGTCCGCCGCCCAGGCCCGCGCCCCGGTGGCGGCCGACGGCGTCGATCTCATCGATGAAGATGATGCAGGGCGCGTTCTTCTTGCCCTGTTCGAACAGGTCGCGCACGCGGCTGGCGCCGACGCCGACAAACATCTCCACGAAGTCCGACCCGCTCATGCTGAAGAACGGCACCTCGGCCTCGCCGGCCACGGCCCGGCCCAGCAGGGTCTTGCCGGTGCCCGGGGCGCCCACCAGCAGGGCGCCCTTGGGAATGCGGCCGCCCAGGCGCTGGAATTTCTGGGGCGCGCGCAGGAAGTCGATGATCTCCTCAAGTTCGTATTTGGCCTCGTCGCAGCCCGCCACGTCCTCGAAGGTGATATCCGGCTTGTCCATGTTGAACATCTTGGCCTTGCTCTTGCCGAAGCTGAAGGCCTTGTTGCCGCCGCCCTGCATCTGCCGCAGGAAGAACAACCACAGGCCCAGAATCAGCAGGAAGGGCAGGTAATAGGTCAGGATATGGGCCCACCAGTTGGTCTTGGGGGGTTCGCCGACCAGGGAGGCCTCGGGGTTGGAGGCGGAAATCCAGTCTGCGAAGTCGTCCCGGTCCGAGAGCAGCCGGGTATGGAAACGGTCCACTTCCTTCAGGGAGCCGTCCTTGACCGTCAGGGTGGTTATCTCGTTCAGTTCGCCGCTGACATCCAGATTGGTCTTGGCAATGGAGCGGATGTTGCCGTCGGTGACCTGCTGCACGAAGGAGGAATAGGTCAACTCGTTGACGGTGGACCGGTCGATGTAGATCATCTGGTAGACCAGGAAGACCAGGAAGACCAGGAGAATCCAGAATCCCGCGGTCTTGCCGGGGATCTGGGGGGGCTTCATGCCCGGTCCCTTTTTGGGGCCTTGGGGCGGCTGGTTGCCGGACCCGGGGCTTTTGCGGCCAGGATTGGGGCTCATTAAGTCTCATTCCCTTGCTTCGGATGTTCAGATCGTTTTGCGACAGAGATAGTAACTGTCTGTTCGGTGGACGGCAACAATCGCGTTCTTTCGGCGCGCGCCAGTCCCACCACCCACAGAATGCCCGCCTCGTCGGTCACCACCAGGATCCTCGGACGAGCCTCGCGGGGCACCTGCCGTTCCCGCAGAAGGTCGCTCAATTTCTTGGAGCCTTCAAGACCGAACGGCTGGAATCGATCACCGGGGCTCCAGTTCCGCACCCGCAGATTGCCTTTCAGGCCGGTGGCGGGACAGGTCAACCGCCAGGTCGCTTCGTGGGCGGGATCACCGATCCCCTCCTGGTCGCCGGCGCGGGAATCCCATGCTCCGGATGGATTCTTCGTTACCAGAATACGATAATCCTCCGCCCCCCGCAGGGGAGGCGGGGCGGTGGAACCGGTCTCGCGAACCAGCCTGTCGAAATCCCGGTTCAGGCGCAGGCCCCCGGGAAGATCCAGTCCGGAACCGGATTGTCCCGCGGCGAGCCAGGCCAGGATGTCATCCACATGGACGCGCTCCAGACCCGCAGGTTGCCCGGCTTCCAGCCAGAGCCTCAATACCCGCGCGGCCAGCCCCCCATCCAGGATCAGCAGACGAGCCACGCTCAACTGGTCGGGGTGGTCCCGCAAACGGACTTCAGCCAGGGCCTTTGCCGTGAAACCCTCCAGGAGTTCCATGTCCTGCTGGAGCAACTCGGCCAGCCTGGCCGGAATATTTTCGCTGCCCGGACCAAAGATACCCCGGGCCAGGGGCAATAATTCACGGCGAATCCGGGCTCGGACATTGTCTCCAGCCAGGTTGGTGGCGTCCGTGCGCCAGGGTTGCCCGATATCCTCGAGAAAAGTGATGATCTCTCCGCGGCCCACCTGCAGCAGGGGATGGATGACATGTCCGCTCACCGGCAGGATGCCGCGCAGACCGGCCGGACCGGTGCCGCGGAACAGGCGCATGAGCACGGTTTCCACCTGGTCGTCGCGGTGGTGTCCGGTGGCCACGCAGTGCAGGGAGGCGTTTTCGGCCAGGATCTTCTGAAAAAACTCCAAGCGGAGGTGGCGGGCGGCTTCCTCCAGGCCCTGGCCTCGCGACCGGGCCGCCGGTCGTGGATCCTCTGCGTTTTCCCGCAGGGCAATGTCCAGATCGGCGCAGAGATTGCGGCAGAAGAGCGCGTCCCGGTCAGCCTCCCCCGGCCGCAACCGGTGGTTGAAATGGGCCGCCGTCAGGGGGGCCTTCACCTGGTCCGACCAGACCTTGGCGGCAAGCAGGAGGGCGACCGAGTCCGGTCCCCCGGACAAGCCAACCAACAGGCCGGGTTCAGGGATGCCGGCGCAGCAACGGGTGACGAGTTCCCCGATCCGTGCGGAAACGCCCGTGATGAAGGGATGTGTGCTGAAGGGGTGTTTGGGCACTCTGCCTCCGGTCGTGGGTGAGGCGGTGGCGAGCTTGATGATCAGGGACGATGGAAGTTGCGGAATAATAGTGGTAGCGGCTCAGGGATTCGAACCCCGGACACTCGGATTATGATTCCGAT
>CBDURF010000089.1:0-13884 GCA_965369705.1 uncultured bacterium | reverse complement strand
ACAAACCAGCCCTACCACCATCAAGGTGGTTGAAGGAGAAGGCAGCGGCCGAGCCGCTGGAATCATTTTTCTTTTAGGAGGCCTTGCCCTTATTTGGATCTCCTTAAACAAGACCTCGGACATGACCTTCATATTCGGAGTTTTGTTGGCCCTGTTTGGCGCTGCTTTGGCAACTCAGCGTTTCACCATGATTCTCGATCGACTGAGAGGCACTTGGTCATGCGGGGGAGATGTTTTTTTTGTTATTCGGTTCCATAGCCACGGCTTGCTTCAGGAACTGGGTCCGGTTTGTATCGGCAGAAGAGAAAGCCCGGCTTCGCGACCGAACAGGAGCATGCCGGTTTTTACGTACCCGGTGTCTGTTGAAGGCAGAAAGACCGGCGGTGGAAGGCTGGAGCTGCGTTTTGGTCAATATTGGTCGCTCGAAGATGCCCATGAGGTTTCTGCCCAGCTTGCAGAATTCCTGAATCAGTCCGTGCAGGACAACTCAACCCAGGAATCCTAAGCCATCCTAGTCTCCGACGGCAGGAAAGAACTCCCTGACCTCCGCCGGGCAGCCGGTGACCAGTTCCCGATAGTCCTGCAGAATCCGGGTCACTTCTTCGACCCCCAGCCCCGCGGCCCGGGCCAACTCGTCCAGATCGGCGGTGCCGTTTTCGCAGCAATGGGCAGCCAGGTGACCGAACGCGAACAGATCCCGGAATCGGGCCCCCTCCTTCCCCGTAACGAACCCCGAACGATCCGCATCGGCGCCGGGTCCAAGCAGGAGGATGTGCACGTGCAATTCCTCTTGCAGGGCCTCCAATTGTTTTCTCAATAATTCCGGATCGGCCTGCAGATTGGGGCAGGCCTTGTTGCGGTAGCGGGCAAGGTAACGGCCGCTCGCCTCATCGACGTGGTAGGTGATCGAGACCTGGCCGAGTTGCACGCCCGCCACCTCACGGAGGGAGTAGTAGGCGTCTTCCGCCATGCGGGCGTCTTCGGGTCGGGTACTCGCATCTTCCTCGCCGGAACCGCGGAATGTCGAAAGAATCCTCTGGCCGTAGAAGATCAGGAGGGTGCAAGCGACGAGATACAGGACGACATGAATGGATTTGCGCATGTTTTCTCTTCCTTGATGGCCGCTCGTCGGCCTGTGCCATGTTCCAGCACCTATTCTAGTACGGCCGGGCGGCGATTTTCAACGTTTGGGTACTGCTCACAACTCCGTGCGCAGGCTGGCGCCGGGATGTTGATGACCGTCCAGTCTTGACTCCGCTACCGCTCTCCTCCGAATTTCCTCAATGCTCTTTCCCCGCAACGTTTTCTGATTCTCTTCCTGCCAGTGTTCCTTGTCGCGGCTGCCCGTGCCCATACCAAGGCCTTCACGGCCGGAAAGCGGCTACACAGGGTGTCTTCCCTATGAATACCACCCGGTCCGTGTTGCCTGGATTCTGTTGCTTCTTCCAGGAATTGCGCTTACACGGCATCAGCAGCCCATCTTTTCGACAAGCTGCGGGAACCGAAATGATTTGAAAAAGACTTGCATTCTCATCCTGGTCCGGTAATATAGTCCCGACAAAAAAACTTTGTCAGCATTAACTTACAAGAGTTCTCAGGAGAAACCCGGAACAGTTTCGTTGACACTATTCCGCCCTAGAGGCAATAGGAAACTCAATGCGACGAATCCACTCAAGCCACAAGAAACTCCCAAGTTACGCTATTCTCCTCGTTTTAATGATGGGCTTTTTCCCAAGTTGTGCCGAAAATAAAGCCGAGAACACGGAGGCTGTTTCCGGTTCTTTCAGCCATCCCCGAATCGGGGTCCTTCTTGTCAGCCACGGCTCCCGCTCGGTCAGGTGGCGAGAAATGTTGGTTGATGTGGAGGAGGCGGTACGCCGGGAGATCATGGATCTTCCCGATGTGACGGGGCTGAAGACGGCTTTCATGGAATTCAGCGAGCCTTCAATCGCAACCCAGTTGAAGGTTTTCGACGATGAAGGCGTCACGGATATCATCATCGTGCCACTATTGTTGCGGGTCAGCTCACATTCCTTCGACGACATTCCAACCATCATCGGACAAAAGGAAGACGCCTTGTCGGTGGCTTCCCTGCGCAGCGAGGGTATCGCCCGTTACAAACCCAGGGCCCAGGTCACGATGACTCCCCTGCTGGACTATCCCGCCTTGTTGCGGGACAACGTGACGCGCAGGGTCAGGGCTCTCAGCTCCGATCCGGAGAATGAAGGCATTGTGCTGGTGGCTTACGGAAGTCAGGCCTACAACACCGAGTGGGAGTCCCTGCTGACGGAGCTGTCGGAAAATATTTCCAGTCAGACGGCCGTCACCGCCTGCACGCACGCCTGGTGTGGACACTTGGTGCATTACAGCCGACAGCCCACCATCGACGCCATCAGCGAAATCCTGACCACCCGGGATCGGGTATTGGTCATACCCTTGTTGGTTGCGGAGGATGATTTCTTTCAGGGGGAGATCATCGGCGGGGCCGTGCAGGATTCCGGCTTTGGTGACCGGGTTGTTTACCGGGGCGATTCCGTGCTTCCGGATGAAAACCTCAACAACTGGATTGTGGATATCGTGACAGAGGTCGGCCGGGATATTTCGAGCCCTTCCGCGGGTAAGACAGGCGGGGAAACTTGAAATTGCAGAGAGTCAGCAGAGTTTTGCACCGGGATCTGGGCTACTTCTTCACCGGGGTGGTCATCCTCTACGGGGTCTCCGGTCTGGCCGTCAACCATGTGGATCAGTGGAACCCGGATTTCGTTGTGGAATGCCATCAGGTCAGTCTGGATCTTCCCGGGAAAAAAGAGGACATCACCACCGTGGATGTGCAGGAGGCCGTGGCCAGGCTGACGAACAAGGGTCGGCTGCGAAGCTTCGATTTCCCCTCCGATCAACGCATCAAGATCTATTTCGACGATGGATCCATCATGGCCGATCTGGGCACCGGCCTGGGCGAATACGAAACCGTCAGGCGACGTCCCCTGCTGTACCACTTCAACTTCCTGCACCTTCATCCGAAAGGATGGTGGCGCCTTTTCGCGGACTTTTTCGCCGGCTCTCTGATCCTGATGGCAGTGACTGGTTTGTTGATTCTGTCGGGACGGAACGGATTCACAGGGCGGGGAAAGTGGCTGGTCGGCAGCGGAGTTTTAGCGCCGTTGTTGGCGGTTTTCCTGACCTGAGTCCGTCTTTGCCGGGTCGAGGTGGCCCTTGATCGTTCTGCTCGCAACGTTCCCAGCGCAGCGAGCAGTCATCGCCTTGGCGGAATCGCGAAGCGATTCAATAATCCGGGTTAACGTACCAAATCGACCTCCGGTCTGGTCTGAACGGTGGAGCCGAGCACGGTGTCTCCCAGGGGTCGGCAGGCGACTGGGCGCGGTGGTCAGTCACTTTCCCGAGAAGCCATATTGTCTGGGCCGTGCTCGCTCTCCGGGACCCGATCTTCCATCAACGCCGCAAGAAATGCGGCTCCCCAGCGCTCCAGTTTCGCCTCGCCGACACCACTAATGGCCATCAACTCCGACTCGTCCCGGGGCCGGAGCGCCGCCATGGCCGCCAGGGTCTTGTCGTGAAAGACCACGTAGGGCGGCACTTCCGCCTCCTTCGCCAGCCTCAGCCGCAGTTCACGCAACCGTTCGAATCGCGCGGCGGCCGCGGGGTCGGCGAGGGCGCCGTCCTCCGCGAGCACCGTCTTCTTGGCCTGCTTGCGGCCGCCGCCGGGCGCACGTAGCGGGTTTTTTCTCAGCTCCAGCGTCACGTCGCCATTGAGGGCCTCGCGCGCCTTCTCCGTCAACTTGAGCGAACCGATTCCTTCGGCATCGGTCGTGAGGATTCCGCGCGCCATCAGCTGCCGCACGACCGCGCGCCACACGCCCTTGTCCAGTTCCGTGCCGATCCCGTAGGTGCTCAACCGGTCGTGTCCGAAGCGGAAGATACGTTCCTGGTCGGAGCCCATCAATACGTCGATCACGTAGTTCGCGCCGAAGCGCTGGCCGGTGCGGGCCACGCAGGAAAGCAGTTTCTGGGCGGCGACGGTGGCGTCGAAGGTTTCCGGCGGCGCGAGGCAGACATCGCAATTGCCGCAGGGTTCCGGCAGATCGTCGCCGAAATGGCGCAGAAGTACTTGGCGGCGACAGGTCACCAGCTCGCAATAGGCCAGCATGGCCTCCAGGCGCTGTCGTTCGATGCGCTTGTGGAGGTCATCGGCCCCGGTGGACTCCAGCATGCGGCGGCGCAGCACCACGTCCTGCAGACCGTAGGTCATAAGCGCCGTGGCTGGTAGGCCGTCGCGGCCGGCGCGGCCCGTCTCCTGGTAGTAGGCCTCCAGGCCGGCGGGCATGTCCAGGTGCAGGACGAAACGCACGTCCGGTTTGTCGATGCCCATGCCGAAGGCGATGGTGGCGACCATCACGACGCCGTCCTCATTCAGGAAACGTTTTTGGTGTTTGGCGCGGACCTTGGCAGGCAGCCCCGCATGATAGGGCAACGCTGCGATGCCCGCGGCCGCTAGCTGAGCGGCCACCTTTTCGGTTTTCTTGCGCGCCAGGCAATAGACGATACCCGCCTGTCCGGGGTGCTCGCGGCGGATGAAGCGCAGGACCTGGGCGGTGCCGCCGGTACGCTCGGTCACCAGGTAGCGGATATTCGGCCGGTCGAAGCCCGTGGCGAAGACCTGACCGCCGGCCAGCTTGAGGTTGGCGACGATCTCTTTTCGCGTCCTCGCGTCCGCCGTGGCGGTGCAGGCCAGGCGCGGCACGCCGGGAAAGCGTTCGGCCAGAATGTCCAGCTGCAGGTACTCGGGTCGGAAATCGTGTCCCCACTGGCTGACACAGTGGGCCTCGTCGATGGCGATGATCGCGGGCCGAGTCGCGGCCAACAAGTCCAGGGTGTCCTGGCGCACGAGGCGTTCGGGCGCAAGGTACAGCAGGTCGAGCGCGCCGGTCCGTAGCTGCGCCGCGACATCGCGCTGTTCCTGGGCCGAGAGCGTTGAATTGAGGAATGCCGCGCGCACGCCCAACTGCCGCAAAGCGGCCACCTGGTCCTGCATGAGCGCGATCAGCGGCGAGACGACGATGCCCGTTCCTTCACGCAGCAACGCCGGGATCTGGTAG
The DNA here is from genome assembly GCA_965369705.1 of uncultured bacterium. Taxonomy (GTDB): domain Bacteria; phylum Krumholzibacteriota; class Krumholzibacteriia; order LZORAL124-64-63; family LZORAL124-64-63; genus JAGLCY01. The sequence goes on along the minus strand of CBDURF010000089.1, from coordinate 8,770 downwards.
CACAGGGACTTGCCACCGCCGGTGGGCGCGAGCAGGAGGGCGTCGCCGCCGGCGGTGACGTGGTCGATCACCTCGGCTTGGCGGCCGAGGAAGGCGTCGAAGCCGTACACGGTGCGCAGGATGTCGAGCGGGGTGCGGTCCATGAACGGCTCCGGGGTCGGTTCGGGTCCAATCCGGGCTAGCGGGCGTTGAGATACTCCAGATTCGCAGATTCGGTGAAGGTCGTCTCATTCGCAAGTTTTTCGTGCATGCGGTTCGGGAGTCCGGTTGTGACGCCGGGGACATTATGCAATTTTCGTGTCAACAAACCGATCCCCGCCGCCGGCCGTCTTTCCGCCCCCGCCGCGCTGTGCTATCTTTCAGGACCGATCGCCAGTGAACCCCGACCCGGACGACAGGACCCCATGACGACACAGGAACGCCACTACATCCTCGGCGCCGCCGGCCACGTGGACCACGGCAAGACCGCGCTGATCACCGCGCTGACCGGCACGAACACCGACCGCCTGAAGGAGGAACGGGAGCGGGGCATCAGCATCGAGCTGGGCTTTGCCGAGTTCGACCTGGGCGATGGTGTGCTGTTGGGCGTGGTGGACATGCCCGGGCACGAGAAGTTCGTCAAGCAGATGGTTTCCGGCGCGGGCGGGGTGGACCTGGCCTTCCTCGTGATCGCGGCCGACGAGAGTGTCATGCCCCAGACCATCGAACACCTGGAGATCCTCGACTCGTTGGGCGTGAGCAGCGGCGTCGTGGTGATCACCAAGACCGACATGGTGGACGAGGACTTCATCGCCGTCGCCAGCGAGGAGGCGATGGAACTGGTCGAGGGCACCTTTCTGGACGGCAAACCCATTATCCCGGTGTCGGCCCACAAGGGAACCGGTCTGGAGGAATTGAAGGCTGCGCTGAAAAGCGAGGCGCTCAACCTGCCGAGGCGAGCCGAGGAGGGCGCTTTCCGACTCCCGGTGGACCGGATCTTCACCCTGCCCGGGGCCGGCGTGATCGTGACGGGTACCTGCTGGTCCGGTTCGGCGGCGGTGGGTGACCGGCTGATGATCCAGCCCACGGGGCAGCAGGTCAGGGTGCGGGAGATCCAGGTCCACGACCGGAAGGCCCCTCGTGGGGTCTCGGGACAGCGGCTGGCCCTGGCCCTGCACGGAGTCAAGAAGGATGAGTTGCAGCGCGGCTTCCAGGTCACCACCGTGGACGGCGTCCACGTGACCCGGCGTGTCGACATCCGGGTCAACGTCATGCACCATTACAAAGGGGTGATCAAGAATCGCCAGCGGCTGCACATCAATCACGCCGGCCGCGAGGTTCTGGGACGCATCGTCCTGCTCGATCAACAGGAACTCGGTGGCGAGGGGGGACCGCGCACGGGGCTGGCCCAACTCCATCTCGAGAATGAACTGGTGGCCGCCCGGGAAGACCGGCTTGTCCTGCGTTTCTACTCGCCGGTGACGAGCATTGCCGGCGGCATAGTGCTGGATCCTCAGCCGCGGCGGCACAAGCGGTTCGAGGACACGGCCCTGGAAACCCTCGGGGTGTTGGAGAACGGCGACCCGACCGAGCTGTTCCGCCAGAAGCTCAGGGAAGCTGGATTCGCCGGGCTGCCGCCCGGTGAAGCCATGGGGCAGCAGGATGATCCCGAGGCCGTCCAGGTCGGCAAACGGCTTTATCACCGGGGTCTGATCGAGGAGTTGTCCGCGAAGATCGCGGAACTGGTGGCGGCCTATGCGAAAAGGTTTCCGCTGCGCTTGGGCATTCCGAAGGAAGAGGCCCGCCGCAAGGTCAAATTCAAGGGCGGCGCCAACGAGTGGAACGCCATCACCCAATCGGTCGCCGAGCAGGCGTCGTGGGTAGTGGTGGGCGACCGGATCGGTTTGACCGACCAGGGTCCTGCCTTGACCGCGGCCATGGACAAGGCCGTCTCTGCCGCGGCGGGAGAGTTGAAGGCTTTCGGGCTGGGCTGGCCGGGCCTGGACAACTGGGCCGAGGATTCCCCGGTGTTCAAGAGCGTTGCAACGGATCCGGCCCTGGGTGAGTTCAAGCAGGCCGAGGTGGCGCGCCATCTGGTCGACCACGGGCATGCCGTGGCGATCAACAATGAATACCTTGTAGCGGCCGATGCCTGGCGGGATCTGCGGGGCAAGCTGCGCGCTCATTTCGCTAGCGAAACCGAGATGGCCTTCGCCACCTTCCGGGAACTGAGCGGACTGACCCGCAAGCTGGGCATCCCCATGCTGGAATATCTGGATCAGACGGGCGTGACGGTGCGCAAAGGCGATATACGCGTGGCCGGGCCCGCCCTCGAGGATGAATAGATGAGCGAAAAAATGAACAGCAGCCTCAAACCGATCTGCGCGCCGCGGCGCCGGACACGTCAGATTTCCGTCGGTGGCGTGACCGTGGGCGGCGACGCCCCGGTGCGGGTGCAGAGCATGACCACCACGAAAACCGGGGACCACGAAGCCACCATCCAACAGATCAAGGAACTAGCCACCGCCGGGGCCGAGTTCGTGCGGGTGACGGTGAACGACCAAGCTGCCGCCGACGCCCTGCCCTGGATAATCGCCGGCGTCAACGTCCCGCTGGTAGCCGATATCCATTACGACCACAAGCTGGCCCTGGCTTCGTTGGAGGCGGGGATAGCCAAGCTGCGCATCAATCCCGGGAATCTCGGGCGCAAGGAATACGTCCGGGAAGTGGCCGCGGCGGCGGCGGACAAGAACGTGCCCATCCGCATCGGGGTGAACAAGGGCAGCCTGCACCGCCGCTACGAGGAGATGGCCAAGCTGGATCCCGCGGGCGCCATGGTGCAGAGCGCCGTGGATGAGATCGAAACCCTGGCGTCCGTCGGCTTCCACGAGGTGGCGGTCAGCCTCAAGAGCAGCCATCCCGGCGAGGTCATCGAGGCCTGCCGGCGCTTTGCCGAAATCAGCGACGTGCCTCAGCATCTGGGGGTGACCGAAGCGGGCACCCTGCTGGCCGGCACGGCGATTTCGGTGACCGCCATGTCGGTGCTGCTTAGCGAAGGCATCGGGGACACCGTGCGCATCAGTCTGGCCGACGATTCGGTGCACGAAGTGACCGTGGCCTTCCACATGCTGCAGTCCCTGGGTCTGCGCGACGGTTACGCCCGCGTGGTGGCCTGTCCCACCTGTGGACGGGTCGAGGTCGACGTGGTGGCCCTGGCCAGCCGGGTCGAGGAACTCGCACGCGACCTTCCCGCCGACCGGGTGATTTCGGTGATGGGCTGCATCGTCAACGGTCCCGGCGAGGCAAAAGCCGCCGACCTGGGCATTGCCGCCGGCAAGACGAAAGTTGCGATTTATCGGAAGGGTAAGCTGCACCGCAATATCTCCAAGGATGATCTGGAAAAAGTCCTGGTTGAGGAGATCGCGCGATTGAAGTAGGTAGGCCGGCCGGAATCACGGTCCCGTATCCCCATGAGTCGAATAATCCGCAGGAACGAGGACATTTCGATTCATGGGGATACGGGACCGTGATTCCGGCCGGCCTACCTGCTTCAAGCACTCGAAAGAGCTTTAGATCAGGACTTAATCGCCGATTACTGGGTGTAATGTGGTAGCATCCTCCGCTCGAACAACTCATCAGGAATGATGGAGGACATGGCGTACGTATCGGGAATGAAGACCAGGCAGCTGAGCCGGAGCCCCGGTCCGGGCATCGACCGTCTGCAGGCCCTGCAGGCCTTCAATGCCCGTCTGGTCTGCATGACCGTCAACGAATCCTCCTACGAAGAAGTGGTCAACGGTGTCTGGAAGGTTCTCGGCTGTGACGCCTGCGCCCTGTTCCTGCTGGACGACGCTACCGGCGAGCTCGTTCTGAAGGGTTCGGTGGGTTATCCGGATGTTCCCGCCGATCTGCGAATCCCCCTGACGGACACCGGCAGCATCCACGCCCAGTCCTTCAACGAGGAATATCTCATCCATGTGGATGACCTGGATTTCCAGAACGGCGCCAAGCCCCTGAGTGCGCGGATCGCCGGCAACCTGGTTCTGCCCATCATTTCCAACAGCGGTCCGGTCGGAGTGTTCGATTTCGGCAGTTTCGGCACCGGCACCTTCGATGCCCAGGAGATCGGCATGTGCAGCATGCTGGTCGACCAGATGTCCTATTCCCTGGAGAACATTCGGCTGGTGGGGGAACTGAGTCAGAGCCGTGACGCGGTGATCCGCGGCATGGCCCTCCTGGCGGAGATCCGGGACACCCACATCGGCGGTCATCTGAACCGCATCTGCGAGTTCGCCGAGCTCCTGACGGAAAGACTCGCCATCCGTCCCGGTTATCAGGAAGTTACGCATGAATTCATCGAGACCATCACCCGGGCGGCGGCCCTGCACGACGTGGGCAAGGTCGGCATCCCCGACTCCATTCTGCTGAAACCCGGCAAGCTGAGCGATCCCGAATTCGAGATCATGAAGTCCCACACCCTGATCGGCGCTGAACTGCTGGAGGGTCTGCGGAAGAATTTCGGCGATTTCTCCATGATCGCGATGGGGGTCGACGTGGCCATGGGTCACCACGAATGGTGGGACGGTTCGGGCTATCCTCACGGCCGGAAAGGCCAGGAGATTCCGCTGGCCGCGCGCATCCTCGGTATCTGTGATGTCTACGACGCCCTGACCAGCAGCCGGGTCTACAAGGAGGCCTGGAGCCACGAGGAAACGGAGAAGACCATCAGGGAAGCGGCGGGCCGGCAGTTCGATCCCGACCTGGTGGATATCTTCTTCGAGAATCTCGAAGACCTGTTCCGCGTGCGTGAAAAATATCCCAATTGATCTTCAGATACCGACGACCCCGGGTGCGAGGCCCGGCGCCACGAAAATACTTTTTTCCCTCAGACAGACAGCGGTTCCCGCGGGCGCCTTCCGGGGTTTGCGTACGTAACGCCGCTCGGTGTGGATCACCGGGACCATTTCCGAATGACGTGCCCGGCTATTCAGGGCGGCTAGGGACGCGGCCTTGGCCAGGACTGTTCGCGGCACCAGCTCGGGCTTGCCTCCGGTGCGCAGGATGACATGGCTGCCGGGTACGCCCTGGGCATGCAGCCAGATGTCCCGGCTGTGCGCGGTCCGGTGGGTCAGTTCATCGTTTTCCTTGTTGTTCCGTCCCACCCAGACCTCCCAGCGGCCGTCCACCAGATAGCGCCGGAAGGGCCGGGCGGGTTCCTCGGGTCCATAGCGGCCTGCCGGTGTAGCCCGCTGTTTCCCCGGCAGCAGGTCGGCGTGATCCGTCCGCCAGACCTGGAGGTCGTCCAGACGGTCGAGCGTGGGGCCGGTAGCCCCGATGGTCTCCTGAAAATCCGCCTCGGCGGCTTCCAGGACCGTCACCGCTGCTTGCGCGCCGGAAAGGCGTTCGGCGATGACGTCCCTCCCTTTGTCCGCCTTGCGGGCCCGGCGGAACCAGGCCTCCATGTTGGCGGCCGGGTTCAGGGCCGGGTCCAGGGCGATGACCAGGGATTCGCCGTCCCGGGGATCGATCACTTCCACGGACCCGGTGCCCTGGGAAAGTTCATGCAGATGGGCCGCCAGCGCCTCGGCCTTGCGACGGTACAGTTCGCCCTTTTCGGCCCGGTCGAAATCCCTGGTCAGGTTTTCCACGAGGCGCCGTGCCGACTTCAAACGTCGGTCCAAACCAGAGCGTGTTTCCCGGGCGGATTGTTGCAGGAGTTTGGCCGTCAGGTGTTTCAGAGCCGGACCGGAGACCTTGTCTCCCGACTCTGCCGGCTGGCCATGGGACCAGACCGCGGTGGGCGGGACGGTGGCCAGAAGCGAATGGGGTGGGCGACGCCGGGACCACAGGAGCTTGGCCTGGTCGTCCAGCAGCACCGTGTTGCCGCGGGCCCCGAACAACTGATGGATGAGATAGACGAAACCGCCACCGGGCCGGACCAGACGGAAGGCGGCCACCTGGTCGTCGGGAAACATTCCGCAGGAGGAGAATACGGCGGACTCCAGCAGCTTGGATAAAGGATGGTTCTTCGTCGCCGGCAGGGCCGCGGCCACCGGTCCGGGCAGCCGGCCTGCCTGGGCGAGAACCAGTAAGGACTCCGGCAGGTTCGTCAGGAGGATGCCGGGCCGGGAATCGCCTTCGAGATGAAGCCGCACCCAGTCCTGACCCGCGGAGACGCGGAACAGGGTCCGGTCGGTCCATCGCTGACGCCAGCCGGCCAGTTCAGCGGCCAGGGCGCATGGGTCGGTCCAGGGGCGGGTGTCGTTCACATCAAACCGCGATCAAAAAAGCGTGTACCCGAAGGTCAGCTTGAAACTGGGGCTGTCCATGATGCCGAAGCGGATTTCGGCCATGCCCTTGTGGTCGTTGGCGAAGGTGTAGGTCGTGCCGACGAGGCCGCTGAGCCCCAGGTCGGTTTCCGAATTGCCCACATCCGGGTTCACATAATTGAAGGACAGGGAACCGCCGCCGTACAGACCCCAGGGAAAGCCGACGAATTCCGTGAAGAGGTAGGTCAGGTCGCCGTTGAGGGTCAGGATGGTGACCGAGTCGCCGAAGCCCACCTCGATGTTGGGGGTGAATTCCACGTTGGGCCAGAGTTCCCCCAGGTAGACGTGGCCGCCGACGTGGAACTGGTCAATGCTTTTCCAGGAGGTGTATCCCGCGCGGATCCCGAAGGGTGTGTGGTTGACCGAGCGGGAGGCCGTTTTGGGAGGGGCCTCGGCAGGTTCGTCTATTTCGGCTTCTACCTGGCCCGCGTCCTCCTGGACCGGGTCGGTCTGCCCGAAGGAGGCGCCGGCCGCGAACAGGGCGATGAGCGATAACAGGCAAATCCGGCCCAGGATCTTCATGACGGTATCCTTTCCTGTCAGGTTGATGGTGGGTCATCCATGTGCCGGACATTGTAGATTGAACCGCGGGTCGTGACAATGCCGATCCGGAAGGCTGAACCAGTAGGCCTTGCCCGTCCGCCATCGCTGGCCTAAACTTCGGACGCGATCATGGACAGGCGACCCGGCCGGCCCGGCGGGCGTCACGAGCAATTTTCCAGCGGAGGACCAGCATGCTCAGCATGACAGGATTCGGCAGCGGCGAGGGAACGATCGACCCGATCACGGTGATGATCGAGCTGCGGTCGGTGAATCATCGTTTCCTGGACGTCAGCCTCAAATTCCCCGGATCCCTGACCGTGTTCGAGGGCGATATCCGCAAATTCCTGAAGGACAACGTGGCTCGGGGCCGCGTGACGGTCACGGCCCAACTCCGCCTTACCCGGGACCCGGAGGACGCGGGACTTGATCCCGACCGACTCGCTCAGGGACTGGCCATGATCCGCCAGGCCGCGCGGGACCTGGAAAAAGAAACGGGGGAAAACCACCCGGTGACCCTGGATCATCTGCTGGCCGTGCCCGACCTGTTCCGCGCCGAGGAGCTCGACCTTCCGGCCGATGATCTGCGGTCGGCCCTGATGTCGGCCATGACCCGGGCCCATCAGGGTCTTATGGACATGAAGAAAGCCGAAGGCAAAGCCCTGGTCGACGAGATGCGGCAGCGCCTGAACACCCTGGCCGGCCACCTGGCGGCCGTGGAAAAGCTCGCGCCTCAGGCCGGCGTCGAGATCCAGGCTCGGCTCGATGAAAGGCTCGCCAAGATCCTGACCGAACAGATCGATCCGCAACGCCTGGCGCAGGAAGTCGCCCTGCTGGCCGACAAGGCCAACATCAACGAGGAATGTGAACGGCTCGACATCCACATTTCTCATTTCCGCGCGGCTCTCGATCAAGGCGGCCAGGTCGCCAAGCGGCTTAATTTCCTTCTGCAGGAAATGCATCGCGAAGTGAACACCATGGGCTCGAAAACCAACCTGATGGACATCACCCAGGCCGTGATCGCCATGAAGGACGAGGTCGAATCCATTCGGGAACAGATCCAGAACCTGGAGTGAGCATGATCGTTCTGATTACCGGTCCTTCGGGAGTGGGCAAGAGCAGTTTCATCGGGGAATTGATGGCCTCGGATCCCCGGCTGGCCTTCTCGGTGTCGACCACCACCCGGCCCATTCGCCCCGGCGAGGTCGATGGCCGGGAATACGACTTCGTGGACGACGCAACCTTCCAGCGGCTGATCGCCAATAGCGCCTTCGTGGAATGGGCCCAGGTGCACGATAATCGTTACGGCACCCGCCGCAGCCTGCTGGAGGAAATGACAGGCGCGGGAAAGATCCCGGTCCTGGATCTCGACGTACAGGGTGGGATCCAGGTGCTTGACCAGTTCGGCCCCGAGCTGGTTTCGGTCTTCCTGTTTCCACCGTCGTGGGAGGAACTCGAAAAACGCCTGACATCGCGGGGGACCGATGCCGCCGGAGTCATCACCACCCGGCTGCGCAATGCGCGCCGTGAAGTGGGTTACGCTCCCCGGTACCGCTACTGGATCGTCAACGACGACCTCGCCGCCGCCGTGGCCCGCATGCGGGCGGTGATCAGCGCTGAAGAGTGCCGCAGCGAAATCCTGGGTATTCCACCCCTGGAATCCGACGACCCGGGATAGCAGGTTTGCTTGTTGGGTTGATGAATCATTTGCGGGTCAAAGGCCTTCAAGAGGTGCAAGTGTCACGAAAAACAATTGGTGTGGTTAGCCGTCGTGGTCAGTTTTGCGCTGCTCATCGGGTCAACTGGTGGTTTCGCGGGCAATTGAATTGAGTGCCGTATAAGAACATCTGACGGCACAAGCATCTGTTATAAATGAGATTGATGAATGTGACCCCCAGAGTGCCCCCGGGGGCACTTTTTTG
>CBDURF010000088.1:0-14222 GCA_965369705.1 uncultured bacterium | reverse complement strand
GCCATCTTGCGGGCGTGCAAAGGGTCCACGCGCGCGTCGTTTTCGCTGCCGGTCACGAGGAAGGCAGGGTACTTCACGCCGTCCTTCACGTTCTGATAGGGGGAGTACTCCAGCAGGTACTTGAACTGCTCGGGGTCGTCGCTGCTGCCGTATTCCTCGGCCCAGATGTTGGCCAGACCGAACCGGTGGAAGGTGAGCATGTCCAGCAGGGGCACGCCGCAGTCGACCACCCGGAACAGGTCCGGACGCTGCACCGTGGCCGCCCCGACCAGCAGGCCGCCGTTGCTGCCGCCGCGGATGGCGAGTTTCTCCGAACTGGTATAGTTCTTGGCGATCAGGAACTCGGCCGCCGCAATGAAGTCGTCGAAAACGTTCTGCTTCTTATCCAGCATGCCCGCCTCGTGCCACTCGCGTCCGTATTCGCCGCCGCCCCGCAGGTTGGGCAGGGCGAAGATGCCGCCGGCCTCCAGCCAGACCAGGGTGCTGGTGGAAAAACGCGGACGCATCGAGATATCGAATCCGCCGTAGCCCGTCAGCAGGCAGGGGTTGGTCCCGTCCAGCTTCATCTTCTTGTCGTGGACGATGAACATGGATACCGGCGTGCCGTCCTTGCTGTCGTACCAGACCTGGTCGGCGACGACATCGTCAACGTCGACCTCCACGGGGAATTTGCGGTAGACCGCAAGTTCGTCCTTGTCGAAGTGGTACTTGAAAGTCGTGGACGGATAGCCGAAGGACGAGAAGTAGACCCAGACCTCGGGCTGGGACCAGCGCCCTCCGGCGCCGCCGCTGCCGATGGTGGGCAGGGGCAGGTCCCGCAGGTATTTGCCGTCCAGGTCGTAGATCTTCACCTGGGTGTAGGCGTTGTGGCTGTAGGTGACGTAAAGGTGTCCGTCGATTCCACTTACGCCCAGGAGCATGTCCTTTTCGTGCTCGGGCAGGAATACTTTCCAGTTCTCCCGCTGGGGATGGTCGACGTCGGCGACGTAGACCATCTTGCGGGGCGCGCCTTCATTGGTGGTGATCAGGATCTTGTCCTCGACGAACAGGGCGCTGTACTCGTTCTCCATACCCGTGGCCAGGGGAATCAGGGGGTCATCGGTGCCGGTCTTGCGGAAATATATATCGTTGGCGTTGAACAGGCTGCGATGGTAGACGGTGTGTTTGCCGTCTTCGGTCACACTTGCGCCGTGCCAGTACTCCTTGACTTCCTCATCCCAGAAGACCTTGACGTCCTTGGCGGGATCATCGCCCAGCTTGTGCAGCCACACGCTGTGCCAGAATTCGTGTTCACCCTCCGGCACCTCGCCCTCCAGAGGCTTACAGGTGTAATAGAAACCGCTGCCATCGGGCAGCCAGCTGTTCACGCCCTGTTTCCAGCCGCGCAGCTTGTCGGGCAGGATCTCGCCCGTTTCGACGACCATCACCTCGATGACGGGATTCTCGTCACCGCCGTGGGCCTTGCCGAAGGCGATGTACTTGCCGTCGCGGCTGGGGGAAATGCCGGCCAGGGTCTCGGTCTCGGGCCACGTGTTGGGATTGAGCAGCTCCTTGACCTCGGCCCCCTCCTTGGCCCGGGTCACGTAGACCCACTTCTCGTCTTCCTTCTTCTTGGTGTAGTAGAACAGTCTTTCTCCATCGAGCACCCTTTGCGGGACGGATTCGTCATCGTACCGCCACAGGGCGTTGAAGCGGGAGGCCAGCCATTCTTTTTGGGGCAGGACATCGATGATCGACGCCGAGTAGGCATGCTGGGCCTCGGTCCAGGTCACGACCTTCTTTTTTGTGGCGTCTTCGAGCCAGCGGTAGTCATCGACAAGGACTGTCCCGTGGAAGTTCTCTTCGACAGGTATCTTGGCCGTAGGCGGGGGGGTGGTATCCGCGCCGGCCAGGGCGGCCGGCCCGGAGATCATCAGCAGGGCGATTGTCAAAATGGCTAGGCGTCGGCTCATCGGAAGGCTCCTTGGCAAGAGGAAGGAAGTCGAACTGAAATCCGCAAATCAGAGGCGGATCTTAACGGATCGGGACGCGGGACTTCAACGGAAAGGTTGTGCCTCTGGAATTGGGTTGGCGGGAAATGACCCCCACCATGGCACAAGTGCCCGGCTGATTGGTTGCTGAAGGAACATTGGGCAGCGCAAACTTTTGTAAAATAAAGAGATAGGCGAAAACGACCCGCCGGCGGGTTTTTGGGGGGAATTTCCCGCCCAACACAATTTCAGGGGCACAACCCAATGGAAATGGCGATGGAGGAAGACCAGCCAATAATGATCTTTACACTCTCACAAACCTCGAAAAACCAAGCCATTCATGGCAGTTGGCTGCTTGTCAAACATTTGCGGTAATCCGTACCTGTGACCTTGAGCTCGTAACCGTCATACCGCACCAGGCCGTTCATGGTGCCGAACCAGAGGAAGCCCGAAGAATCCTGCAGGATAGCCCGGACGGAATTTTCGGGCAGACCGTCGTCCACGGTTATGTGTTCAAAGACCAATTCGACGTCCGGGGCGAACAGGTTTGTCCCTGCTCCGGGACGCGTCTGAGCTAAAGCCCCATTCATGGTAGGCAAAATCAGGTAGCTCAAGGCGGTCCAGAGCAGCACGCCCAGAATGGTGGCAGCGGTGCGGTGGAAACGTGGTGTCATGTGCCGCTCATGGTGCTGTAGGTGGTCATCGGATCGGCCCTCCACCGGTTGATCCAAGTCAGACCTTGATTGTAAGGGAGGGGTCGGGGCTCCGCAATCAGAATGCAATCAGAATGCCATCAGAATGGTGTTTGTGTCATTCGAGTCGGCCTTCAAATGAATCCCCGGAGGATGTTCGGAAACATCCTCCGGGGCGATCGTTTGAAACCGGCGATCAATGGGAATCGCAGGTTTCGATGTTGGCGCCGCTGTCGTAGGTGTAACCCGCCAGCGTGATGTCGTCCACGCAGAAGGTGAACGAAATGGCGGGTTTGGCGGCCTTGGGGCTCGTCAGGTCCGCAATGCCGTCGCCGCCGGTCACGCCGCTGTCCGTGCCCGGGATGTCGCCGGTGAAGGTGCCCGTCACCGTGGCGCCGGCAACTGGCGCACCCTGGTCATCGACGACCAGCACGGCGGCGTGGCCATATTCCTTGTTGCGGATCACGGTCGTGGTCAGGGTGATCGAGGCCACGTGCATCGGCGTGGTGCCGCCGGCGGCCTCGGGTGTGGCGTTCACCTCACCACTATCGGCGGATTCATTGCCTGTCAGGTCCGTGGCCGTGACCACGTAGTAATACGTCGTCCCGTTGGTCACGCCGTTGTCGGTGTAGACGCTGGTCGAAAGAAGGCTGCCGTTGAGGGCCGTGTAGGGACCGCCCGCGGTAGTGGACCGGTAGACGGTGTAACCGTCCAGATCGCCTTCTCCGTTGTCGGACCAGTCGAGATCGACCGTCCCGTCGCCCGCGGTCGGGGACAGGCCGGTCGGTGTTGCCGGAGGCGTGGTGTCACCGCCTCCGGACCCGACGAAGGTCTGGTTCTCGTTCACGCTGCCGTCGGTCTTGCCCAGAGGACCTTCCCAGTAGAAGTCCGCGTAGGTCGATCCGGTGCCCGCCAGCTGCAGCGAAGTGCGGCGCGGCGCGTTCTCGGGTTCGCTGATGCCGATATCGGTCGAGGTCATTCCCGCGGCCGGCCCGCTCGTGGCCGTGAAGCTGCCTTCGTAACTGAGGAATTGGACCACGGTTCCGGTATCGTCGATCAGGGCCAAACCGTCGGGACTGCCGTTCTGCATGCCGACCATGTCCACGGCCTGGGTGCCGAATCCATCCTGCTGGTCGGGCAGGGCGCCTGCGAAGCTCACGGTCAGATAGACGGCGCCGTCGGCGCCGTTGTACCCGGCCACGGTCCAGCCCGTCAGATCCGTTCCCGCGGCCCCGGCCACTTCCACGAGCTCGTTCTTGTCACCGCCGTCGTTGTCGTAGTGGAACTCGTTGATCCATACGACGGGGTCGCCGCCCCCGGGGTCGGTAATGTTCGCCGAGGCGGTATCATCGCCCTGGGCTCCGTCATTGTCGGTGACGGTCAGGGTCACGAGGTAGTTGCCCGCCGCGGTATAGGTGTACGAGGGATTGGCCTGGGTACTGGAGCCGCCGTCCCCGAAATCCCACAGGTAGGAATCGATGGTGCCGTCGGGATCAACGGACCCTGCCGAGGAGAAGGCTACGGGCGCTCCGGTCAGGGCCACGTAGGGACCATTGGCCTCGGCGACGGGCGCCTGGTTTACCGGGCCGCCGAAGGTCTGGCCGGTGTTGACCGCGCCGGGTGTTTCGGCCGCGGGGGCCTGCCAGGTAAACGCGTCGTAAGACGTTCCGTCACCGGCCAGTTGGAGGGACCAGCCCACCGGCGAGTCGGTCGGTTCGCTGACGCCGATGTCGGTCGAAGTCAAACCGGCCGCGGGGCCATCCACGGCGGTGAGGGGACCCTCGTAGCTGATGAACATCACGACAGCGCCGGTGTCGTCCACCAGGGCCAGGCCGTCGGGGCTGCCGTTCTGCATGCCGACCATGACGAAACTGAGCGTGCCGAAACCCGCCGCTTGATCGGGCAGGGCGCCGGACAGGTTCTCGGTGTCGTAGACCACGCCCCCGTTGCCGTTGTACCCGATGACCTGCCATCCGGACAGGTCGGTGCCGGCGGCGCCGGCGATCTCGAAGAACTCGCCGGTGTCGGCGCCGTCATTGTCGTAGTGGAATTCGTTGATCCAGACGACCGGGCCTCCGCCGCCGCCGGCGGGCGTGGCGCTGGCCTCGTTGCTGTTGGCCGACTCGTTGCCGCTGTCATCGCTGGCGGTGACCACGTACCAGTAGGTGGTTCCGTTGGTCAGCCCGGAATCGGTGAACTGGCTGGTCGCCAGCAGGGTCCCGTTCACGGCGTTGTAGGGACCGCCGCTGCTGGTGCCGCGATAGACGGTATAACCCGCCAGATCGGCTTCGCCGTTATCGTTCCAGTCAAGGCTTACGGAACCATCTCCACCAGTAGAGGCCAAGCCGGTAGGTGAAGAAGGGGGCGTGGTGTCTCCGCCTCCGCAGGAGCCGTTGAACAGGCAGTCCACCCATTCGGGGTGATCGATGAAGGGGTTCCGGTTGCCCTGGGCCGCATAGACTTCATCGTTGCGGGCGATTTCCTTGGTGTCGACCGGGTCGTCCAGGTGCCACTGCAGCAGATCGGCGAGCAGGCCCATGTAAGCCACCGCCTCGTTGCTGCCGGTGTTTGAGTTTTCGATCAGGGTGAGGTTGTCGGTCAGGATCAAGTCCGGTTCGCTGTAACCGGTTCCGCCGTGGGTGCCGCCCTCGTAGCGGACATCCAGGTAGAACAGGGCGCGGGCCACATCGCCCCGGCGGTCCCACCAGGTTTCCCAGTAGGTCGTGCCGTACCAGTTTGACCAGCCGGGATAGGTGCCGCTGCCACCGCCGACGCCGTCATTGGCCACGGTGGGCTTTTCGGTGGTGCCGGTTCCGCCGACCGTGGAGAAAGGCTTGTTGCCGCGCGAAGAGTTGTAGCTGTCGTTGCACAGGAACAGGTGGTGGCAGTCGGTGTAGGGATAGTTGCTCACTCCGTCGTTGGGGAACCCGTAGCTCGAGGCCCACAAGTGTTCCCGGTTGTAATCCGTGTTGCCCGCCCCGTACTTGGGATAGCTTTCGTTCAGGTACACGTCCAGGATGCGCCCGCTGTCGTTGGGGTCTTCATCCGCCAGTTCGAGGACATTCCAGGTGTCGGTCGCGGTGCTGGTGTAGGGAATCTTGGTATGGTCGTCGATGGCGTCGTGCAGGGTCGTCCGCAGGGCGGCCGTGTTGGTGGCGTCCACCGTGTCGTAATACCCGGGGGGGATGGTTTTGCCGGCGATGACGGTAGAGGGTTCCTTGGAACCCGGCGCCGTGGTGTCCGGTTCCTCGGAACAGCCGACGAAAAACAACGCACCAAGGACGAGGAAGACCAGCGAGAGTCTGCGGATTGACGAGAACATCCTGTACCTCCCGAAAATACCAAGAATTGTGGTGTAGGCGGAAGGATTCTACTGCGGGTTGTGGAAAAGCGCCAAGTTAAAGATGAACCAATTTCCAGTCTCAGGCGATCTTCGGGTCCAACTGTTTCAACCACCGATACAAGGTGATCCGTGAGATGCCCAGGTTGCGGGCCACCTTGGCCTTGTTGCCTCCGCTACGGTTGATCAACGAGTTCAGCGAGCCCCAGGTCATCCCCGATGGATGACCCGAATTGACCTTCGCTCTGGCGCCGCCGCCTTCCACGATTTCCAGTCGGTGTCCCCTCGATCCTTCACTCAGCCGCACTGACACCGAATGGCCCAGGTTGCGGGCCAGCCAGGCCTGCTGGGCGACCGCCTCGATCTCGGTGGTGTTGCCGGGCCAGTGGTGGTCGGCCAGGGTTTCGAGGCCCTGGAAGTCGAAGACGGCCCTTGCCTCGAGGGACGAATCCTCCAGCCGGGTCAGGAAATGATCAAGCAGCGGCATGATGTCCGTGGGACGGTCCCCCAGGGGAGCCACTTCCACCGACATGATCTTCAACCGGAAGTAGAGATTCGGTTGGAACGCTCCCTCATCGACCAGACCGGCCAGATCGGCCGTGGTCGAAGCGATGATCCGGATATCGGCCAACCGTTCGCAGGAGTCGCCCACCGGACGGTAGATGTTCTCCTGGATGAGCCGCAACAGCTTGCCCTGCAGCTGGCGGGGCAAGGCTTCGATGTCGCGCAGGTAGAGGGTGCCGCCTTCGGCCTGGGACACCAATCCAGGAAGGGATTGAATACCCGCGTCCGCCGCGGCGGTCTGCCCGAACAGCTCCTGGGCCAGAACCTCTGGAGACGCTGAAGAGCAACTCACGCTGACGAAAGGCATCGCCCCGCGCGGGCCGTTTTCGTGGATCCGCCGGGCGAGCAGGCGTTTGCCCGTGCCGCTTTTCCCGTGGATGAGGACGGGGCTGTCGTACCGAGCGAAGCCGTCGCAGCGTCTGACCACCTGTTGCATGGTGGAAGATACGGCGACGATCCTGGTGGCCGGAGCCCGGCGTGCCGAGAAGGCAGCCGGCCGGACCGGTCGTTCCTGGCCCAGTAGACGGCGGCGCGCCAGACCGCTTACCATTTCCGTGGTTTCCTCGCGCAGATGGGGGATTTCCAGTTCCTGATTCATCTGCTGAGCGACCAGAGCCTGGTTCCAGGCTTCTTCGAGCAGGCGTCCGGACCGGGCGCCGGCATTGACCGAAACGAAATGGCCTGAATCGATCTGGCGCACCAGCACCTGGGCGTACCGGTGACAGGCGATCATGGTTTCGTAACGGGCCGTCAGACCACGCAGGTCCTCCAGGGCGGCCTCCAGCAGCGCGCCGGCCGCTTTCCAGCGCCCGAGATTGGCCGCGTTCACGCCCAGACACCGCCGAGTGACCGCGATCTCGAACCGATCCCCGACCGCCTCGCACACGGCCAGAGCCTCACTCAAGACATGGTGGGCTTCCTCGTGACGATCTTCGTGGTCCAGGCATTCGCCCTCGCGTCTCAACAGTTCGCCCACGAGGTCCCCCCGGGGTGCCAAGGGTCGCGCCAGCGCCATGGCCCGATCGTAATAGGAACGCGCCTCGCCGAACCGGCCCTCGTCCCGGAAGATGTCACCGAGAAACTCAAGGGCCAGGATCTGCTCCCGAGCCAATCCGCACTCTTCCGCCAGAGTGAAGGCCTTCAGCAGAGCCGTCCGGGCAGTCATGAATTCACCCAGCATCCGCAGCACGTTGCCCAGGGCGATCTGGGCCCGGCAGGTCATGTCCGGGTGAGCGGTCACTTCGCCCAATTCCTTTTCCAGCAGTTCGATGGCCAGTCCGTAGTCCCCCTGCTTGTAACAGACGATGGCCAGGTTCTGGTAGTTCTGGGCCATGCGCAACCGGGCATCGAGCGCGGTGTTGATGTCCAGGCTCTTTTCGAACCAGCGGCGGGATTCGTCCAGGCGGCCCCGGGACAGTTGGGTCCAGCCCAGGAAGTTCGCCGCCACCGCGGCGCGGCCGGGAACATCCATGACGGTGAACGCCGAACAGGCGAATTCCAGGTGTCCGACCGCTTCATCCAGCTTGCCTTGCCAGCGCAGCGACGCACCCAGCACCATGCGCAGCTCCGCGTGGTTCCGGTCGGCGGGATCCGTGACCTTCGTCAGCAGATCCTCGGCCGCCAGCTGCACTTCCTTGTACTTTTCTTCGCAGAGCATCTTGTTCAGGATGATCACCCGGGCGCCTGGGTCGTCCAGGGGGAGATGACCGTTCGAGCAGGCCGTTTCCAGCCACCGTTCCGCCTCGGCGTGTTGTTTTAGACCGATCAGGCACCAGGCCTTGAGCAGGGCGGCTTCCCGACGACCGGAACCGTCGGCAAAGGAAGCGGGCCCGGTCCACAGGCCGGAAGGCAGGAACAGGGTTTCCAGCCGCGACAGGGCCTGGTCCACCTTGCCTTGGTAAAGGAGGCCGCGGGCCTCGGGCAGGACCGGCAACTCGATGCCGGCATCTTCATAGTTCCGACGGTGATCCTCGGAAGGATCCGGCAGCAGGCAGACCGGATACAGGTTCATGTCATCGCGCATGGTTCCACCCCCTTCCCGGGAAGAGGGAGAACCAGGGAGCGGTCCCCGTCACGATTTTGAAGCCGGGTTCGGATCGCGGAATGAGCAGGAACCGCACGGCAGCGGTCCCGGGTGAGGTCCAGTTGGTGAACACCGGGACCAGGAGATAGCCCTGGTTTTCGAAAACCACGACCTCATCCAGGGCTCCGGCCGGCTGGTCCACATTCTCCTTGGCCCGGGGACTGAGCACCCCGTCGCCGGGATCGCCCTCGCAGACGTCCGTGTATTGGTAGGGATTGGCGGCCAGGGCGGAGGCGCCGGATAACCCGATGCAAAGAAGAGCGAGGACCAGGGTGGCGCCGGTCCTGAACCACAGGACATGCCGAAACAGATGCTGAGCGGGGACTCGCTTTACCATGTCTGCTCCAGGGAGGGGGAACTGGCAGGCGGGCTTCCACCGGATATCGGAAGTCGGAATCTCCGGTACTTCCGCCTGCTGGGTCCTTATGAGCCGGGACAGGTCCATCTGATCCGGTGGGGATGATCCGATCGGGCGAGGGATCTCCCCAAATGCGAGTTGTGAATTGAGGCGAAAACCGTAGCACCCATTTGATCAATCGGTCAAGAAATTTTTTTGTTTTAGATATCTATACTGACTAGTCGTCATTTTTTTGGGGATTGCGGCATCTGACGAAATTGATCTTTAGTTCGAAATGTGTAACATCCCCGGTGTATCATTGGCACGGCTGAACAGTGGGAAGATATTTCCGGTTCCGAGGGAACCGGTTGGCCCAAACCACGATTCCCCGCTGGTTGCGGGGCATTAATGACCGGCGGGTTTCATGATCCACCGGTTCTGCTCACCAAAGGGAAATTCCGCCAGGAAGGGGTTTTCGGGAAAAATTCCGCCCCGATTTTTTTTCGCTGATGAAATACGGCGGGTCGCCGGGACCCGCCGCGCTCGATCCCCAATGGGACCTACATGTAGAAATGGATGTTCAGTGAAAGGTTGTGGCTGACGGAACTGACATCGCTGAACTCCGCGAAATCTCCCACCGGCAGGTAGATGAAATCATAGGAAATGCCGATGGCCGCCCCGTCGGAAACCCGGAATTCATAGCCGGCGCCGGTGCTCCACGTCCAACCGCTTTCATTGAAGATCAGGTCGTCCCTGGGCAGGGCGGCCTTGGCATAGAAATCCAGGGTGCCGCGACCGACGCCTCCTTTGACCCAGAAACCCTCACCCAGGGGGAAGAAGTATCCCTCGAGGATGAAGTTGTAATTGGTGGTGGAGGTGTTGAGATAGTTGTAGGAAGCGTAGCTCCTTTTCCAGCCGTACATCCCGATCGAAGCAATGAAATAGTCACTGGAGGCCCAACCGACGCGGAAACCCCCGGTGAAGGCGGAAACGGTCCCGGTTTCCCGGGGACCTAAGCCGGCCGGAGTGTACTTGATCGAATTCCAGCCATGGCCCAGGGTAAGGCCGACCACCGTCCCGTCGCGGTCATGGCCGCCCAGATCGAGAGCCGAAGCGGACGAGGCCAAAACAAAAAGCAGGGCGGTGACCAAAAAGGCGGCGCGTATCTGGAAACGGGTCATGGGAATCGACTCCTGTATCGGGTACGTTGGCAGGATGGACAGCGGGTTGAACAGGGAGGAACTTAAGCGACCTTCCCGCGTTAGTCCATCTTTGAATCGATTGGTGGCCGGCCCGTGGAATGCTCTGTGAATTCTGGCACAACAAATTCACTTTCGCTGTCGATTTTTCAGGCGACAACCGACTCCAAGGGCTATATTTCTCCCACTAATTCACTGTCCTAACCCGGAAAATTGAACAGGGCTTCGCGGATGAGGCGGCCATACCGGCCCGAATTCCGCCCCCGGCAACCTCTGGATGGTCCTCGTGAAAGGTTTCTTTAAAAACCCCGTCATCGCCTTCCTTTCCTCCACCAAATTCAGCGCCGGATTGATGGTGATCGTGGCCATCGCCAGTGCCAAGGCCACCTTTATCGAGAGCGATTACGGGCGGGACGCCGCCTACGACCTGGTCTACGCCGCGCGCTGGTTCGAGGTCCTACTGCTCCTGGTGACCATCAGCCTGATCCTGCTGTTCTTCAAGCGGTGGCCCTACAAACCGAAGAACTTCGGCTTCATGCTGGTGCACATCTCCATCGTGGTGATCCTGATCAGCTCCGGGATCACCCGCTACCTGGGCTTCGAGGGCGTGATGCCGATCCGCGAGGGCCAATCCAGCAATTTCTACTATTCCGCCAGGTCGCACATCCAGGCGACCCTCGGTGAAGAAACCGATTCCTTCCCGGTGCGCCTGTGGAAACCGGGCGAGAGCAACATCCGGAAGAACGTCACCTTCGGCGGGGCGAAGTACAAGTTGGGGGTGACCGAGTTCTGGCCCCACTTCGAAGAGGCCTACCAGCCGGGGCCCGGGGGCCGTCCGGCCCTGCAGTACGGAGCCTCCCGCGACGGTGATGTCGTCACGCATACTCTGCTCCAGGGCGGCAAGGGCGCCATCGCGGGCATCGAGGCGAAATACCTGACCGGCGAATTCAGCGAGACCATGAGCAACTCGCCTTTCGGTGACCTCCGCCTGCACATCGCGGGGAACACCTGCACGATCCCGGTTGAGCCCGGTTCCGAAGCCGAACATTCCTGTGGCGACTACAAGTTCCGGATCACCGAATTCCAGACCGATTTCAAAGTGGGTGGCGAATCCAATCCCGACGGACCGCTGATCAACCCCATGATCCGGGTGGCGATCACCGGGCCGGACGGCGTCACCGGCGAGCGCATACTTTTCGCCCTGCATCCGGATTTTTCCATGGGTCACGGCGGCGGCGAGGGCGAGTTCACCGACCTGGACCTGCTGTACCAGGTCAACCGCGGGATCGAATTCGCGGCCGGGGGCGAGACAGGTCTG
Source organism: uncultured bacterium (assembly GCA_965369705.1). Classification (GTDB taxonomy): domain Bacteria; phylum Krumholzibacteriota; class Krumholzibacteriia; order LZORAL124-64-63; family LZORAL124-64-63; genus JAGLCY01. The sequence continues at coordinate 2,719 of CBDURF010000088.1, read as the reverse complement.
CAGGGTCGGGCCTCGTTCCCCATCCGGTCAATGGACATGAACACCCAGGAAGAGGGAGCCTACGCGGCGGGCGAGATCTTCCCGGTCCGCGCGGAAGTCCTCTACGCCTCGCCGGAGAACGATCTGTCCTTCGTGCCGGTGGGTATCTACGATTCGGTCGTTCTGGCGCCGACGTTCAGCGAGAATCCCGGCGCCGGGGCCGCCGCCCGGGTGGTCATTCGCGACGGGGACGGCAACGAGGCCGAGGCCATCTGCCGTGAGCACGGCCGGCCGCAGCGCGTCGAACTGGGCGGCCAGACCATCGAACTGTCCTACGCGCCTGTTTTCAAACAACTGCCCTACAGCCTGCATCTCGATGATTTCGTGCTGCAGACCTACCCCGGCAGCGACAATCCAGCCACGTACGAAAGCTGGGTCACCCTGATAGACGGCGAAAAGGGCATCGAGGGAAAAAAGGTTCATATCTTCATGAACCGTCCGCTGGACCACCGGGGAACGAAGCACTTCCAGAGTTCCTACGATCCCGACCTGAAGGGCACGGTGCTGACGGTGAACAATGATCCGGGAAAGTTACCCACCTACTTCGGCTACACGCTGATCTCGCTCGGCTTCGTGCTGATCATGCTCAAGGGCCTGATCTTTCCGACCGGGAAGAAGACCGCCCGGAATTCCAGCGCACCGAAAGCCGTGGCGGCTGCGCTGGTCGCCCTGCTGAGTATGGGGATGGCCGGCGGCGCCCTGGCCCAGACCCACGATCCCAATGACGGCCAGGATCATTCCGGCCACAACCACGCGCCCCCCAGCGGCTTTGTCGAGCTTTCCGAGCCGGCTCGCGAGGCTGCGGCCCGTATGACCATCCAGGATTACCGCGGCCGCATGAAACCCTTCGACACCATGGCCCGCGAGATGGTGATGAAGATCGCCAAACGGTCCAAGTTCGAGGGCCGGCACCCGGTGGACCAGTACCTGAGCTGGTCGTTGAACCCCTACTTCTGGGTGGACAAGCCGATCATCGGCGTGCGTTTCCCGGGTCTGAAGGACCTGCTGGGCGTGGACCACTCGGTCAAACATGTGTCCTACAACAGCATGTTCGGGGCCGACGGCCAGTACCGCATCAACGCGCAGGTGCAGGAAGCCCACCGCACGCCCGACCGCGACCGGACCAAGACCCAGCGCAAGCTCATCTCCTTCGATGAGCGGTTCCAACTGCTGAACATGACCTTCCGGGGCTACAACCTGAAGATGTACCCGGTGCCCGGCGATGAGAACCACACCTGGCTGGCCTTCCAGGAAGTGACACCCAGGCTGAACGCCGAGCAGACAGATGTCTACCGCGCCGCCTTCACGTCTCTTTCCCAAGGGGTCGAGAACGGCGATAACGCCATGATCATGAATGGCTTGACCAAGACCCGCGCCCTGCAGGAACAGTTCGGGGCCATGGTCATCCCCTCGGAGAAGGTGATCAACGCGGAGCTTTTCTACAACCGGAGCCACATCTTCTCCTGGATGATGATTCCCCTGCTGGGGGCGTTTTTCGTCCTGATGCCGGTGTATCTGTGGAACCTGTTCCGGAACCGGAACGCGCGGATCAGTTTCCGCAACCCCTTCTACACGCTGGGTGTGGCGATGTTCGCGTTCGCCATCGGCGGGATGATCCTGGGCTACACCATTCGCTGGATCGCGTCGGAGCGCATTCCCATCAGCAACGGGCACGAATCGCTGCTGTTCATCGCCATCTCGGTGGCCGTGGCCGGCCTGATCTTCGAGCTGATCTACCGGATGGGCGCGCCGGGCGCCCTGGGCGGACTGCTGACCACCATCGTGCTGGGCGTTTCCATGCTGTCGACCTTCGATCCCGCCATCGGCCCGCTGGTGCCGGTGCTGGTGTCGTACTGGTTGAACATCCACGTGACCATCATCACGTCGAGCTACGGTTTCCTCGGCCTGTCGGCGCTGATCGGCGCCTTGACCCTGTTCCTGCTCATGGCCAAGGGCCAGGGCCGGGACAACCTCAAGGAAGCCATCACCACCCTGGACAACGCCAACAAGCACATTTTGATCACCGGCCTGGGCCTGCTGACCGTCGGTACTCTGCTGGGCGGCGTGTGGGCCAACGAGTCCTGGGGCCGATACTGGGGCTGGGACGCCAAGGAGACCTGGTCGCTGATCACGATCCTGGTCTACGCCGTGGTGCTCCATTTCCGGTGGATTCCGCAACTACGTTCGATCTGGCTGAACGCCTCCGGCAGCCTGGCGGCCATCGCCTCGGTGGTGATGACCTACTTCGGTGTGAACTACTTCCTGGCCGGGTTGCACAGCTACGCTCAAGGCGACGCGGCGGTGGTGCCGGACTGGGTGTTCATCGGGACGGGGATCGTCGTGGCCCTGATCATCGTGTCGGGGCTTGTGAGTCGGGGTAAAAAATGGGGGCCGGCGCCTGAGTAAGGGTCTGAGCCCAGGCATGCAAAAAGGATCCGGGATGTCCTCACGTCTCTCCTTCGGAGAGGCGCTGCGGATTACCCGGATCCTTTTTGCATGCCTGGGCTCAGACCCTTGCTCAGGTGCCTACCGCCAATCTTCGCAGGGTCTTCCAGGCATCTACCACGTGCTTCCGTTCGGTGGCCCGCTGGCCGATCGCCAGTCGCAGAGTGAACACCCCGTCCAGCTTGGTGTGCGTCAGGTAGATGGTGCCGTCGGCGTTTACTCGGTCGATCAGAGA
>CBDURF010000087.1:0-14263 GCA_965369705.1 uncultured bacterium | reverse complement strand
TCACCGGCCTGATCGACCGCCTGGACCGGAATCGGTTCGAACCGGTTCTGTGCACCCTGAAACCCAGTCCTGCCGAATTGACCCCCGCCGGTTGTCGCCATCTGGTCCTGGACGTGCCCCGGCTGTCGGCCCCGTCGGGCTTGCTTGCCATGTGGAAGCTGACCCGCCGGCTGAAGGCCGAAAAAATCGACATCGTGCAGACTTTTTTTCAGGATGCCACCATTTTCGGCGGCACCGCGGCCCGTCTGGCGGGAGTGCCCGTCCGCCTGGGTTGCTTCCGTGACCTGGGGTTCTGGCGCACGCCACGTCAGGAGATTCTTCTGCGCCGGGTCCACCGCCTGATGACGGGTTTCCTGGCCAATTCGCAGGTCGTCAAGGAGCACTTCGCCGAGTGCGACGGCATCGATCCGGAGAAGATCCAGGTCATCCACAACGGGATCGACGCGGCGCGACTGCCCTTCGTCGATCATGATGGACCCACGGTGGACATCGGCATCGTGGGCAACCTGAACCGCCGCGTGAAGAGGACCGACCTGTTCATCGAGGCCGCCGGCCTGGTGGCGGTCGAACATCCCGAGATCACCTGGCACATCCTGGGGGACGGGGGTTTCAAGGAGGAATTCCAGGCTTTGGCGGAGCGGGTCGGCCTTGGTGACCGCCTCAAGTTCGCCGGGAGGGTCGCCGACGTACCGTCGTACCTGACCCGGCTCCAGGTGGGGATCATCTGTTCCGACTCCGAAGGATTCAGCAACGCCCTGCTGGAATACATGTTCAAAGGCTGCGCGGCGGTGGCCACCGATGTGGGGGGCAACGCCGAAGCTTTGGAACACGGCGAAACGGGGCTGTTGGTGCCGACCAGCGATTCCCGGGCTCTGGCTGCGGCAATTAAGCACCTGGTGGAGGATGTTTCCTTGCGGAGACGGCTGGCTGAAAATGCTCGCCGTTTCGCCGAAAACAACTATAACTGGGACCGTTGCTTAGCCGCCCACGAGGCCGTCTATCGCGGCGACCCATTGCCAAGCTGACGGTTCGATTTCACCGGAGGAAACCTTGCGCGTCCCGGATTCATTTGTGCGCAACCTGTTCGAACCCGCCTGGGACCTCTACGAGGGCAGCGTTCGTCTGCGCACCCTCCGTCATCTGCGCCAGACCCAGTGGCAAAGCCCGGAACAGATCCTCGCCGCAAGCAACACGAAACTCACAGCCATGGTCTGCCACGCCGCGGCCACCAGCCCCTTCTACCGGGCGCGGTTCGCCGAGGCGGGCATCGATCCGACCAAGGTCACCAGCATCGAGGACCTCCGGGACCTGCCTCTCCTGACCAAGGACGACATCCGCGCCCACACGGACGAGATCCTTTCCACTGCCTTCAAAAAACAGGATCTCGCCCCCGCTAAAACAGGCGGCTCAACCGGCGTCGCCCTGCAAGTCTATTGTGATCGCAAGGGCGTTGAACAGCGCGCCGGCGCGGCTTTACGTGCGGACGAATGGTCGGGTTGGCGGCTCGGCCAGCCACTGGCCGCGGTCTGGGGCAACCCGCCGGTTCCGCGCACTCTGAAGAACAGGCTGCGCCTGCTGCTCAAGGACCGGATCATCTACCTCGACACGATGAAAATCGACGACCCGGCCATCGACCGGTTCCTGGCAGAATGGAAAGCCATGAATCCCGGCATGCTCTACGGCCACGCCCATTCCATCTTCATCCTGTGCGAAAACCTCAAGGACAGGGGCTTCACGCTGAATCCCCAAAGCATCGTGGCCACCAGCATGATGCTCATCGAACCCGAACGCCGCCTCATCGAGGAAGTGTGCGGCATCCCGGTCACCAACCGCTACGGCTGCGAGGAAGTCAGCCTCATCGGCTGTGAATGCGAAGAGCACAACGGGATGCATCTGAACGCCGACCACAACATCGTCGAATTCCTCAGGGACGACGGCACCCCCTGCGTCCCGGGGGAGGACGGCCGTATCGTCGTGACCGAACTGATCAACTTCGGCATGCCCATGATCCGCTACGAGGTGGGGGACCGCGGCGTTCCGACCGACCGCCTTTGCCCTTGCGGACGGGCTCTTCCCCTGATGGAATCGATCACCGGCCGGACCGCGGATTTTCTCAAGGCCCAGGACGGTTCCCTGGTGGCGGGCATTTCCATCATCGAAAACACGCTGACGAAACTGCCGGGCATCAAGCAGCTGCAGATCGTGCAGACCGCAGCCCTCAAGCTGACGGCCAACCTGGTGCCGGGGTCCGGTTATGGCGACGAGGCAGCCAACCAGTTGAAGGAAATCCTGAAGGATATCATGGGCCGGGACTTTGCGGTGGACATCAATCAGGTCGAGGCGATACCCCAGGAATCATCGGGCAAGTACCGCTTCACCATCTGCCGGATCTGAAATGGAGCGCGACCGGGACATGATGCAGGACCACACCATCATCAGCTTCGCCTGGGAGAACTTCAACGGTCCCTGGCTGAGCCGGCAATACATCATGACCAGCCTGGCCAAACAGGTCCCGGTCCTGTATGTCACCCCCGAGCAGCGGTTCGACGCGGTGATGAACGGGTTGCGCGATCAAAAAAACAGGAAACCCCTGCGGGCGAGCCAAACGAAGATCCGGGACAACCTGGTCCACCTCGAACCGGGCGGAATGTTCCCCCGGTTCTACGAAACACACCCCATCCTGAATCGCCTGACCCGCCGCCTGCGGATGAACCAGATCAACCGCACGGTGAAATCCCTGGGCTGGCCCGACAAGAAGATCCTCTACGTGTGGAATCCAGATTTCCACGACGTGTTCGGCGGCCTGGACGAGACGGTCAGCATCTTCCACTGCGTGGATTATTTTCCCCACTACTTCCGGGAGAGGTCGGGTCAACGGGAAAAATCCATCCGCGATCTGGAAACCTGCCTACGCAAGGCCGACATCGTCCTGACCACTTGCAAAGTGCTGGAGGACAAGCTGGCCGCACACGTGGACCGCAAGTACACGCGTCTTTTGCACGGGGTGGACATCGAGGCCTTCAACAAGGACCTGTCCGCGGACACGCCGGTCGAGCTTAAGGACATTCCCTGTCCCCGGGTGGCCCACATCGGGCGCATCAACAACAAGATCGACGTCCGGTTGATGGCCGACATCGCCGAGCGCAACCCGCGGTGGTCGGTGGTGCTGATGGGGCCGATCGTGTCGGATCTCTCGGATGAAACCCGAGCGGGACTGGCCCGCCTCGAAGAATTGCCCAACGCCCACCTGCTGCCGGGCAAACGTCCGGATGAGCTGCCGGCCTACTACAACGCCATCGACGTCGGCCTGATGGCCTACCACATGGCCTTCTGGGTCCCGTACGGTTTTCCACTGAAATTCTTCGAATTCCTGGGCGCGGGCAAGCCCATGATCTGTTCCCCGTTGGACTCGATGAAGGAATTTCCCGAGTTCGTGGACCTCGCGGATTCCGTGGACACCTGGATCGGCGCCATCGAAAAGGCCCTGGCTGACGATTCGCCGGCCAAACAGGCCCAGCGCAAGGAATTGACGGCCCGCAGTTCGTGGGATCACCGCGCAGGGGAGATCATCGGACATATCGAAAATCACCATGGACCGGGTCCCAAACCCCGAACCCTAAAGATCAAAAAATAAGATAAAAACTGTTTTTTTGATGTTGCGACTGGCTCTCATTGTGTTATAATTACGTCCGCTTCCAAACAGGGTTCTCATTTGTTTGTCATTAGTTAAATCATCATCCAGGGAATCGGGAACGGTGCCCACGCGCCACCGATAAGAGGGATTCATGCCACGCGTCAGTATCGGAATGCCGGTCTACAATGGGGAGGAGTTCATCGCCGAGGCGATTGAATCCCTTCTCAAGCAATCGTTTACCGATTTCGAACTGCTGATCGCCGACAATGCCTCCACCGATCGGACACCGGAGATCTGCCAGGAATTCGTCGCCCGGGACAGCCGCGTCCGCTATATGCCCAGTCCGGAAAACCGGGGGGCGGCCTGGAACTTCAATCGTCTGTTTTTCGAGTCCCAAGGCGAATATTTCAAGTGGTCCGCGGCCGATGACGTCTGCGCGCCGACCCTCCTGCAGAAATGCGTGGATGTTCTCGACAACGATCCCGATGTGGTCCTGTGCCACTGCCACACGAGCAAGATCGACGCAAAGAACGAGCGCATCGGCCAGTACGACCTGGACAACAGCCTGGATGTGGCCAATCCCGCCATCCACCTCCGCTTCCGGGCCCAGATCCTGCCCCGGCACAGTTGTGTTCACGTTTTCGGCCTGATCCGCCGCGAAATCCTGGCCAGGACGCCCTTGATCGGCCCCTTTGTCAGCAGCGACCGCGTCCTGCTGGCCGAACTGTCGCTCTACGGGCCCCACCAGGTGATCCCCGAGAACCTGTTCGCACGTCGGCACCACGGTAAGACCTCCATCCATCTGGACGAACGAACCCAGAGGGCGGAATGGTTCGACACGGGCAAGAAGGGGAAGATTGTCCTGCCGGCCTGGAAGGTCGCGATGGAATTGGAGAGGGCTATTCTGCGGGCGCCGCTCAGCCCCAAGGACTTCCTGCAATGCGGCGTCGAGATCCTCCGGCACTGCAAGTACCGGCGCTCATCTTTGGGCCAGGATTTGAAACAGGCCTGGAAATTCTATACAGGCCGGCCGGGGTCCGGTTGACCGGCCAGGTGATCCGGCGGTTGCAAAAATGTCCGTTTGGTGGGAAGAATTAATGGATTCTTCATGGCCGCCGAAATAAACCACAGTACCTTGAGGGCTGTTGTCAATTTCGAGGGGAAGACCAAGAGGGGATGAAATGGCTGGAAACGCCTCTAGCAAGAAACCGGTCGTAGCCATCCTGGCCGGCGGCATGGGCACGCGTCTCGCCGAAGAGACGGAGATCAGGCCCAAACCGATGGTCGAAATCGGCGACCGCCCGATTCTCTGGCACATCATGAAGCACTACGCCCACTACGGGTACAACGAGTTCGTGATCGCGCTGGGCTACAAGGGCGAATACATCAAGCGCTGGATGCGGGATTTCGGCAGTCTCGAAGGGGACATGACCGTCAAGACCAACAGCGGCGACGTGCTGACCTACCAGGACAACCGGCCCGACTGGACGGTGCACCTGGTGGAGACCGGCATGAAGACCGGCACCGGCGGCCGCATCAAGCGTCTGCAGCCCTGGCTGGGCGAAGGCACCTTCATGCTGACCTGGGGCGACGGCCTGTCGGACGTGAACATCTCGGAACTGCACGCCTTCCACAATGACCACGGGAAGCTGGCCACCCTGACCGCGGCGCGCCCGCCCGCGCGTTACGGGCACATCGAATTCGAGGGGAACCGCATCAAGTGCTTCACCGAAAAACCCCAGACCGCCGAGGGCTGGATCAACGGGGCCTTTTTCGTGCTGGAGCCCAAGGTTCTCGACTACATCGAGGGCGACCCCGTGATGTTCGAACAGGCCCCCATGGTGAGCTTGGCCAACGACGGCGAGCTCATGGCCTACAAGCACGATTCCTTCTGGCAGTGCATGGACACACTGCGTGAAAAACACATTCTTCAGACGCTCTGGGAAGGCGGCGACGCCCCCTGGAAATGCTGGGACTGACCCGGCGGCAGCCGCTAACCGAAATACCGAGGTGATTTGAATGCGAGTTCTGGTAACCGGTCACAGGGGATACATCGGGAGTGTCCTGGTTCCTCTCTTGCTTGAACACGACCATGAGGTCTCCGGCCTGGACAGTGATCTGTTCCGCGCCTGCACCTTCGACGGTGAACTGGCCGCCATCCCCGAGTTGATCGGGGACGTGAGGGACGTGGAAGCCGAAAACGTCGAAGGCTTCAACGCCGTCATCCATCTGGCCGGCCTGTCCAACGATCCGCTGGGCGACTACAACCCCAGCCTGACCGAGGACATCAACCACCAGGGTTCGGTGCGCCTGGCCCGCCTGGCCAAGGAGGCAGGCGTGGGCCGCTTTCTCTTCGCCAGCAGTTGCAGCAATTACGGAGGTGGGGGGCAGGACTTCCTGGACGAAAACGCCCGCTTCAACCCCGTCACGCCCTACGGCGTGTCCAAGGTCGCGGTGGAGCGCGATGTGGGACCCATGGCCGACGACGATTTCAGCCCGACCTTTTTGCGGGCCTCGACCGCCTACGGAATGTCCCCCCGCATCCGTTTCGATCTGGTGGTCAACAACCTCACGGCGTGGGCCTTCACGACCGGCGAGGTTCACCTCAAGAGCGACGGTTCGCCCTGGCGGCCACTGGTGCATGTGGAGGACATCTGCCGAGCCTACGTGTCGATCCTTGAGGCCGACCGTGACCTGGTCCATGGCCAGGCCTTCAACATCGGCACCACGACGGAGAACTACCAGATCCGCGAAGTGGCGGAAATCGTGCACGAAGTGGTGCCGAACTGCGAAATCGGTTTCGCCGAGGGCGCCGAGCCGGACAAGCGCTGTTACCGCGTGGACTGCAACCTGCTGTCTCGGACCGTGCACGGTTTCAAGCCCCAGTGGACAGTGCGGCGCGGGGTGGAACAACTGCTGGAGGCCTACCAACGGGTCGGACTGACGCTGGAAGATTTCGAGGGTCCGCGCTTCAAGCGCATCGGTCACGTGAAGCAGTTGCTGGAGGACGGACGATTGGACAACACCCTGCGCTGGACTACAACCGTGGTGGAGAAGTAGAACGATGAACCAGGAAAACAACCCATCGGCAGGCCGCAGTGAAACCGAGCGGGCTTGCCGCTCCTGCGGCCATTCCGATCTCGAACAGGTCCTGGACCTGGGAACCACGGCCCTGGCCGACCGCATGCTGCGCGAATCGCAGCTGGACGAGTTCGAACCCACCTTCCCCCTCAAGGTGGTGTTCTGTCCGTCCTGCTCCCTGATGCAGATTCTCGAGACGGTGGATCCGACCATGCTCTTCGACGAGGACTACCCCTATTTCTCATCGTTCAGCAACTACCTGCTCGAACATTCGAAGAAAAACGTGCTTGAGTTGATCGAGCGGCGCGGACTCGGCCCCGACAGTCTGGTCGTCGAGTTGGCCAGTAATGACGGTTACCTGCTCAAGAACTACGTGGACAACGGAATTCCCGTGCTGGGCATCGATCCGGTGCCGGCCCTGTGCGAAGAGGCGGAGAAGATCGGGGTGCCGAGCCTGGCGGAATTCTTCGGCATCGACCTGGCCGAGAAACTGGCCGCCCTGGGCAAGCAGGCCGATATCATCCACGCGAACAATGTGCTGGCCCACGTGGCCGACACCAACGGGTTCGTGGCGGGCATCGCGGCTCTGCTCAAGCCCGGGGGCATGGCGGTCATCGAATTTCCCTATGTGCGCGACCTGATCGACCACTGCGAGTTCGACACCATCTATCACGAACACCTGTGCTACTTCTCGGTGACGGCGGTCGACAATCTGCTGCGCCGACACGGGCTTTTCCTGAACGACGTGTGGCGCCTGCCCATCCACGGCGGCTCGCTACGGCTGTTCATCGAAAAGACCGAAGCTCCCCTGGAGAGCGTGACCGGCCTGCTGGCCGAGGAGAAGGAACTGGGCATCGGCCGCATCGACTACTACCGCGAATTTTCCCGCCGGGTGGAAAACCTGAAGGGGAACCTGATCACGATGCTGCGCGACCTGAAGGGTCAGGGCAAACGCATCGCCGCCTACGGGGCCGCGGCCAAGGGCAGCACGATGATCAACTACGTGGGCATCGGCACCGACTTTCTGGATTTCGTGGCCGACAAGAACGTTCACAAGCAGGGGCGGTACATGCCTGGCCAGCGGATCCCCATCGTGGCCGCGGAGGAGATTCTCGAGCGCCAGCCGGATTACGTGCTGCTGCTGCCCTGGAACCTCGAGAACGAGATCCTCGCGCAGGAACAGGCTTTCCGCGACAAGGGCGGCAAGTTCATCATTCCGGTGCCTGACCCGCGCATCGTCTGACATAAAGGATGAAACAATTGAGCGAATCCCCGGGAGCCATCCGCTGCCCCAACTGTCATGAGGGCACGATGGAGATTTTCCATACCGCCAAAGGCGTGCCCACCAACAGCTGCATCCTGCTGGCCACGCAACAGGAAGCCCTGGATTACCCCAAGGGCGATATCGCCCTGGGCTTTTGCGAGGTGTGCGGCTTCGTGGGCAATACGGCCTTCGATCCTGTGCTGACCGAATATTCCGGCCGTTACGAGGAGACCCAGGGTTTCTCGCCGACCTTCCAGCGGTTCCACCAGGGCCTGGCCGACCGGCTCATCGCGAAGTTCGGCCTGGAGGATCGCGAGATCCTTGAGATCGGCTGCGGCAAAGGGGAATTCCTGCTGCTGCTGTGCGCCGAGGGGAAAAACCGGGGGGTGGGTTACGATCCGGGTTACCGGGCGGACCGGCACGCGCCGGCTCCGGGTGAAAACGTCCGTTTCGTCGTGGATTTCTACACGGAAAAATGCACCGACACCGCCGCGGATTTCGTTTGCTGCAAGATGACCCTGGAGCACATTCCCGAGACCCGCGACTTCGTGCGGATGATCCGCCTGGCCCAGGGCGACCGGCCGGCGGAGATCTTCTTCATGATCCCCGAAGCCACCCGCATCCTGCAGGACTGCGCCTTCGAGGACGTGTATTACGAACACTGCTCCTATTTCAGTCCGCACTCCCTGGAACGCCTGTTCCGGGCCGCGGGATTTTATCCCACGGAGATCGGCAACGAGTACGACGGCCAGTACCTGACCATCGCCGCGAGCACCACCGACGGCGGGCAGAGACCGTTGACCGGTCCGGGACAGCTGGACGACCTGACCGGTTGGGTGAAGGGTTTTCCCGCCCTGTTCGGCGCCCAGCTGGACTTCTGGCGGGAGCGGCTCGACACCTGGCGCGCCGCCGGAAAGACCGCGGTGATCTGGGGCTCGGGTTCCAAGGGCGTGTCGTTTCTGACCACCCTGGGCCTGGATGACGGGATCGCCGGCGCGGTGGACATCAATCCCCATCGGCAGGGTTATTTCATGCCCGGCACCGGCCACCGGATCTACGGTCCGGACGACCTGGTCGAGCTGAAGCCCGACGTGGTGATCGTCATGAACCCCATCTACCGCGAGGAGATCGCCGCGGATCTCGCCAAGCGGGGCCTGACGCCCGAGATTCTCGCGGTCGACGACGGGGTACAAAATTGAGTGGAGATGATGTGAGCGGATGCGTTTGCCTGGTTTGTGGATCGCCCACGGTGGAGCGCTTTCTGCACCTGCCCGAAGTGCCGGTGTTCTGCAACGTGCTGCTGCCGACGGCCGAAGAAGCGGTGGCCGCCCCGCGCGGAGACCTTGACCTGGGCATCTGCCGCGACTGTGGGCACGTGTTCAACCTGGCTTTCGATCCCGAGTTGGTGCGTTACGCCGAAGGTTACGAGAATTCCCTGCATCATTCGCCGCGCTTCCAGTCCTACGCCGAAGAGCTGGCCGCCGAGCTGCGGGACCGCCACGGTCTGACCGACTCCCACGTGGTGGAGATCGCCTGCGGCCAGGGCGATTTTCTCAAGCTGGTCTGCAGCGAACCCGGTTGCACCGGCACGGGTTTCGACCCCAGTTTCCGCGGCGAACCTTCCGGTGCCGGCATCACCATCGTACCTGAATATTTCGGCGCGAGGCCTTTGGACCGGGCCGTCGATCTGATCTGCTGTCGCCACGCCCTGGAACACATCGACGAGCCGGTGGAGTTCCTGGAGATGGTCAAAAAGGCCATCCCCGCGGGCTCCCGGCCGGCGGTGTTCTTCGAGATGCCCAATTCCCTGTACAGCCTGCGCGACGGCGGCGTCTGGGACTTCATCTATGAACACGTCAGCTACTTCTGCGGCCGCAGTCTGAGCGCCTGTTTCGCCGGGGCCGGCTACTCTGTCCGGCGTACCTGGGAAACCTTCGCCGGCCAGTTCCTCTGTATCGAAGCGGATCTCGAAGATCCCGGCTCCACCGCGCCCGATCTGGGCCACGTGCCGGACACGGCGGAACTTGTCGACCTGGCCGGGGGTTTGGGTGAACATATGGCCGGGCTGCTGAATCAGTGGCGCGGCCGGTTCTCGGAAATCGCCGCGGCCGGGGGCCGGGTGGCCGTCTGGGGCGTGGGCTCCAAGGGCGTGACCTTCCTCAATCTGATGGGTGACGCCGGCGCCGTTGGTGTCCCGGTGGACATCAATCCCCGGAAACACGGCCTGCACGTGCCTGGTACCGGGCAGCGGGTCGTCGCACCGGAAAATCTGCCCAATCTCGGTATCCGCTTGGTATTGGTCATGAATCCGGTCTACACTGGGGAGATCGAAGGCATGGTCCGCGAGCAGGGCATCGACGCCGAAGTGGTTGGTGTCTGACCGGAACACGACCTTCCGTTCTCTTAACCCGGATTATTCATCTTGGGAGTTGTTCCTTGGTCCAGACGAACTACAAGGGCATCATTCTGGCCGGCGGCACGGGCAGCCGTCTGCATCCGTTGACCCTGACGGTCAGCAAGCAGCTGATGCCGGTTTACGACAAGCCCATGATCTATTACCCCCTGTCGACCCTCATGCTGGCCGGGATCCGCGAGATCCTGGTCATCACCACGCCGGACGATCAGCCGGCCTTCCGCAAGCTGCTCGGCGACGGCTCGGGGTGGGGGCTGAACATCGGGTATGTGGTTCAGCCCACACCCGACGGATTGGCCCAGGCCTTCATCCTGGGGGAGGAATTCCTGGCGGGCAGCCCGGCCTGCCTGATCCTGGGCGACAACATCTTCTACGCCGAGGGACTGTCACGCCGTCTGCAAAACATCGTCCAGCGGGAAAAGGGCGGGACCATCTTTGCCTACGTGGTGCAGGATCCCCAACGGTACGGCGTGGTGGAGGTGGGTCCGGACGGCCGGGCGATCAGCGTCGAGGAAAAGCCCGCGAAGCCGAAATCCAATTACGCGGCCACGGGTTTGTACTTCTTCGACAGCGACGTGGTGGAGATCGCCAAGCGGATCAGGCCGTCAGGTCGCGGTGAACTTGAAATCGCCGAAGTCATCAACGCCTATCTGAAGCGGGGCGATCTGCGGGTGGAGATCCTGGGCCGGGGCTCGGCCTGGCTGGATACGGGCACCCACCAGTCCCTGATCGACGCGGGCCAGTTCATCAGGGTCATCGAAGATCGCCAGAGCCTGAAGATCGCCTGCCCGGAGGAGATCGCCTGGCGGATGGGCTACATAGACGGCGACCAGCTGGCCAGGTTGGCGGACCCGCTTCAGAACAGCGGATATGGCAAATATCTGCTCCAGATCCTGGAGGACGGGCGATGAAGGTCATTCCCACCGACATCCCCGAGGTCCTGATCTTCGAACCGGAAGTCCAGGGCGACCACCGCGGGTACTTCATGGAAACCTGGCGTGCCGACCTGTTCACCGGTGCGGGAGTGGACCTGTCCTTCGTACAGGACAACCAGAGCAGTTCCCACCGAGGGGTTTTGCGCGGTCTTCATTATCAGGTCCGACAGCCCCAAGGCAAGCTGGTCCGGGTCATCTCGGGAAGCGTGTTCGACGTGGCGGTGGACCTGCGGCGTTCGTCGCCGACCTTCGGCCGCTGGACGGGGGCCGAGCTGTCGTCCGACAACAACCGCCTGATCTGGGTCCCGCCCGGTTTCGGTCACGGATTCTATGTATTGAGTGAACAAGCGGAATTCGTTTACAAGTGCACCGACTATTTTGCCCGCGAGCATGAGCGGGTCATTCGCTACGACGATCCGGACATCGGCATCGGGTGGCCGCTGCTTTCCGGCGTCGAAACCATCCTGTCGGACAAGGATCTGGGCGGGATGTCCCTGGCGCGGGCCGACCTGTACGACTGACAACCGCAGGTCGAGCGCGGACCCGGAGGTGGCCATGTATCGGATTGGACAGGGATGGGACCGGCACCGGTTGGCGGCGGGCCGCCGATGCATTCTGGGCGGGATCGAGTTTCGGGACTGTCCTGTCGGGCCTGTCGGCCACTCCGACGGGGACGCCGTCTGCCACGCCGTAACCGACGCCCTGCTGGGGGCGGCCAACCTGGGGGATATCGGCCGGCACTTTCCGGATACCGATTCCCGCTGGGCCGGCGCCAACAGCCTGGAGTTGCTCCGGGAGGCGGTTCGCATGGTACAGAGCGCGGGATTCCGGGTGGAAAACGTCGATTGCACCGTCATAACAGAAATACCAGCCATTGCCCCCCAGGCGGCGGCGATGCAGGATGCTTTGGCCGGGGCCCTGCAGATCGAACCGGATCGGGTTTCGGTGAAGGCCACCCGCGGCGAGGGCCTCGGACCGGAAGGCCGGGGCGAATGTGTAACCGTCCAGGCGGTGGCGCTTTTGACAGTTGGTTGAACCCGTCGCCGGCGGGCTCAGCGGCGGGCCAGGGAGATTGATGATGAGAATCGCGGTGTTGATGGGCGGGGACTCTCCGGAAAGGGAAATCTCCCTGCTGACGGGCCGGGCGGTGGCGGACGGATTGCGCCGGGCCGGGCATGAAGTGGAACTCGTGGACCTTCCCTCGGTGGGCGCGGTCCTGGATCTGGACGTACTCAAGGAAGTGGAGATGGTGTTTCCGGCGCTCCATGGTGGCGAGGGGGAAGACGGGCATCTCCAGGCGGTGCTGGATGTCATGAAGATTCCCTATGCGCTTTCGGGCGCCGCCGCCAGTTCACTGGCCATGGACAAGAGTTCAGCCAAAAGGGTCATGCGGGCCGCCGGCATACCTACCCCGGACTGGCTCCAGGTGACCTGGGACCCCAGTCAGGAAACACCGGGCACAGCATCCGGTGGCCAGGAGGAGGGAGGTACCCTCGACCGCGTTTTCGAGCGGGCCGCGGCCGACCTTGGTTTTCCCCTGGTCATCAAGCTCAACGAGGCCGGCAGTTCCGTGGGGGTCGAAATCGTCGAGGAACCCGGCCGGTTCAAGGAAGCCTTCCTCAACGTGGCGGGGGCCGGGTCCCCCGACCGTTCCTCTACTGAACTGGACATCCTCATGGAGAAGTTCATTCCCGGCAGAGAGTTGACCGCGGCCATTTTCCTGGGCCGCCGCCTCCCTCTGCTCGAGATCCAGCCCGGCGAGGGATTCTACGACTATGGCAACAAGTACACCGTCGGGGCCAGCGAGTATCTGGTGCCTGCCCCGGTCCACTCCCCCCTATATGAGCAGATTTCAGCCGACGCCCTGCGCGTGTTCGAGCTAATCGGATGCCGCGGTTTGGCCCGGGTGGATTTCCGACTCGATGGCGAGAATTATAACTGCTTGGAATTAAACACGATACCTGGAATGACAGAGACCAGTCTTGTGCCCAAGGCCGCGGCGGCGGTGGGAATAGGTTTCGAACAACTCGTCGAGGATGTCTGTCTGGCGGCTCTGCCCCGAAATTAGGTCGGGATTTTCCTCGTTTTTGGGGGGGCGCCTGCCGCCGCAAAAATATTAGTAGTGAATACCTTGACTTATTCAAGCACGGCGTTATATATTCCCGGACCCAAATCGGTCCCGGTCTGTCAACACTTTTGTGCATGACCTGGGCCGATCTTTGGCTGAAAACCTGTGAGGACATGAGCTTAACGGGTTGCCGACTTGGTCGGCGTGATCGTGGATTGGTTCGCTGGCCTTTAACTTGTTTGTTTTGGGGCGGAACGATCAGTCTGCGGGCCCGTCTGTTCCGGAGCTGGCGTAGCTCAACTGGTAGAGCTCCTCACTTGTAATGAGGTGGTTGGGGGTTCAAGTCCTCTCGCCAGCTCCATCGGCCCCTTGGTATTAGTTAAGAAATGAAGATTGGGTCGTACGAGATTCGTGGGGGGGTTCCCGAGCGGTCAAAGGGAACAGACTGTAAATCTGTCGGCAAACGCCTACGGAGGTTCGAGTCCTCCCCCCCCCACCACTCTTTGACCGCCGGAAATTCCGGTAGGGTCGTGGGATCCGGATGATCCGGATGGTTCGGAGCGGGAATAGCTCAGTTGGTAGAGCATCAGCCTTCCAAGCTGAGGGTCGCGAGTTCGAGCCTCGTTTCCCGCTCCAAAAGCTTGGCGCGGAAATTTGCAGAGCCCACGTAGCTCAGTTGGTAGAGCACTTGCATGGTAAGCAAGCGGTCAGCAGTTCGAGTCTGCTCGTGGGCTCCATTTAGATGCCGGTTTTCGACGGTAGTGACAGTTGTCGTGGAATAGGCCTGGAACCTTCCATGGGAGGAAGCCTCAGATGGCACGCGAAAAGTTTGAACGCACAAAAGACCATGTGAACGTCGGCACCATCG
>CBDURF010000086.1:0-14281 GCA_965369705.1 uncultured bacterium | reverse complement strand
TCAAAGCGAACAGGAGGTTCTCCGGCGTCGGAGGACAGCCGGCGACGTAGACATCGACCGGGATGATCCGGTCGGCGCCCTGCAGGGTGCTGTAATTGTTGTAGAATCCACCGGTGCTGGCGCAGGCTCCCATGGCGATGACCCACTTGGGATCGGCCATCTGTTCGTAAATGGTCTTGAGGATCGGTGCCTGCTTGTAGCTGATGGTGCCGGCGATGATCAGCAGGTCGCTCTGCCGAGGCGAGAACCGGACCAATTCAGCGCCGAAACGACTGATGTCGTTGTACGACGAAACCGTGCTCATGAACTCGATGGCGCAGCAGGCCACGCCGAAGGGCAATGGCCATAGGCTGTACTTCCGGCCCCAATTGACCGCCTGCCTCAAACGGGTGGTGATGAAATTGCTGGGGCTTTCGAGGTCTATTGCCATTCGAGCCCGCCTTTCTTCCAGATGTAGACGAAGCCGACCAACAGGACGAAGACGAAGGCTCCCATTTCACCGAGGGCGAACAAGGCCTGCCCGCTGTCGAGCATCCCCTGGTAGAGGATGACCCAGGGATAGAGGAACACCGTCTCCAGGTCGAAGAGCAGGAAAAACAAGGCCACCAGGAAGAAGCGGACGAAGAACCGGAGCTGGATGGTGCCCCGCACAGGTATGCCGCATTCGTAGGTGGAGTCCTTCAACAAGGTCGACCGCCGAGGCCCGAGCCAGAAACTCAAACCCAGGAACAGGCCCGCGAACCCGACCGCGACGAACACCACCATCAGGACAGGAATGAACTTTTCGAACATGAAGGCTCCCTGTGCTGTGAACGACCCCGGCCGGGCTGCAGCCTCCGGCCGGGCTCCCGGTGATCACCGGGCGGGTCAAATCTGTTGCAAAAATAACAAACAGTTTGATTGTGTCAATAACATGATGCACCCCCACGAAAAATATCCACTTCTTGCCGGTTGCGGGTCGGGACAAGATATGGGACTTTGGTTGAATCCACATTTCCACGGCCCCCGGCCGCCAAAGGTGGCGCGCCGGAAGCGAAGCGGCGGGAGAGCCTCATGATCGTGTACCTGAACGGGGACTACGTGGACGCCGCCCGCGCAACCGTGTCGGTCTGGGACGGAGGCTATCTCTACGGGGACGGCGTGTACACCACACTACGCCTCTACCGGGGCGAACCGTTGGATCTGGCGGCCCATTTCCGGCGGTTGAAGAGCCACGCCGCCGCCCTGGACCTGCCACTTCCCCGGACGGAAGCGGACTTCCTGGACATCGCTCGCGAATTGGCCGCAGCAAACGATCTCGCCGCAACCGACGGTCGGATGCGCATCACCGTCAGCCGCGGCGGTAATCCCGACAATCCCCTCCCCCTGACCGGCTTGGAGGCTATCGAACCCACGGTGCTGGTCACCCTGACAGCCATCCCCGCTGAACTGGACCGATGGCGGAACGAGGGCATTTCGGTGATCACGCTGGATGCATCCTTCGCCCGCGGCAATTTTCCCGAATTGAAGACCCTCAACTCCCTGGCCACCATTCGCGCCCTGCGCCGGGCCGCGGCCGCGGGCTGTCCCGAAGCGATCCTTACCGAACAGGAGGGCTGCCTGCTCGAAGGCGCGGTCAGCAATCTCTTCCTCGTATCCGCCGACATCCTGCTCACTCCCGCCTGCAGTGGGGGTTTTCTGCCGGGCCGGACGCGGGAAAGGATCCTGGACATCGCCGAGCGGGAAGGCATCACGGTGCGGGAAAAACCCTTGGACCGTCGCCACCTCGCGGCCGCCTGCGAGGTCTTCATGGCTTCCAGCGTGAGGGAAGTGCTGCCGGTGATCAGCATCGACGGCGCACCCGTGGGCGACGGTTCGCCCGGTGAAATGACCCGCCGCATCCAGGACCGCTACCGGCGCGCCATCCTCTCCGGTGACTGATCAGCCGGCGCCGGACGACAGATCGAAAAGCCCGGTCATGGGATCATGACCGGGCTGCGATAACCAGCGGATTTTTCCCGACGAATCCTCCGTCAGAAATCGAAACTGGTGTCCTGCACCTTGAAGGAATTGAAGCCGTCGCTTTCGGCCGGCGGGAGCTCGTTCTTGATCTCGCGCGGCGGGACGGGAGCGCCGGCCAGGGCGATGTCGTCCTTCATGCTGGCGAGATCGGTGTAGACATCCGCCGTGGCGATCAGCTCAGTGCTGGTCATCTCGCGCAGGGCGCAGATCTCGACATGAATGCCGCGTCGCCCGAGGGCCACCACCAGGGCCTTGAAGTCACCGTCACCGGTGCAGAGAATGACCGTGTCGAGACGCGGGGACAATTCCAGCACGTCGATGGCCATTTCCATGTCCAGGGCCCCGCGCACGTTCCGGCTGCTGCCCTCCATGTCGTTGAAGGACTTGATCTCCTTGGTCACGACCGAAAATCCGTTCAATTTCAGGAAATTGATGAAGTCGATTTTGCCTTCGGACTGGTTGCTGACCGCGGTGTAGAAATAGGAACGCAGCAAACGACGATCACCCGTGAGCTTGCGGCAAAGCTTGAGATAATCCAACCGCATGTTCAGATGCTTGGCGCTGTAGTGGATGTTTTCCCCATCGATGAAGATGGCCACCCGGTCAATCGGATTATGGGCATACATACGATTTTCCACCTTGTTCATTTGACAAAGGGCCGGTGAGCCGGCCGGCTGGGCAAGTAACAGAAAGACGCACTGTCCATCCCGGACAATCCTCCCTCTCCGCTGCGCGAAAATATACTCACGGACCCCTGTATTGGCAATTTCTATTGCCCTTCAACCGATGGACGGCTGCCGACCGGGGATTTCGGTTATCCGGGCCCTGCCGGTCCACAAGCGCAGTCCGGAGCCTATGCGCTCGGACCACAGGGTGGCCAACCGGTAGTAGGTCGGCATCACCAGCAGGGTTAGAAGGGTGCTGGACGCCAGCCCCCCGCTGATAGCCCTGGCCATGGGGTAATATTCGGCGTTTCCCACGTGGGCGCCATGGAACACCGCCAGCGGCAAAAGACCCAGGATGGTCGTGCCCGCGGTCATCAGGATCGGCCGCAAACGGTCCCCGCACCCCTGGACGATGGCGTCGTCGAGGGACAGGCCCGACCGTCGGCGCCCGTTGATGTGATCCACCAGTACAATGCCGTTGTTCACCACGATCCCGATGAGAATCACCATCCCGATCATGGCCATGAGATTGAAGGGGGTGCCCGTGGCCATCATCAGCCAGAACACGCCGAGCGACGCAAAGGGCACGGTGCCCATGACCACCATGGGATACAGCAGGGACTCGAACAGACTGGCCATGACGAAAAAGACGCAGACCAGGGCCAGCAGCATGTTCATGCCCATCTCTCCCTGCTGCTCTTGGGCACGGATGATCTCGCTGCCGAAGTTCCAATTGTAGCCGAAGGGCAGATCCATCCCGTCCATGATCGGCCGGATGATCGCCAGGGCGTCATCGAGTTGGTCCCCGTCCCAAGTGCCGGTCACCGTCACACCGGTCCGCTGGTCCCGCCGGAAGATACGCTCGGGGCTCTTGCCGAACTGGAAATCGGCGATCTGATTGAGCTGGACGGGCCGGCCGTCGATCGTGCCCACCGTCAGCAGGGAAAGATTTTCAATGGACTCCCGATCCTCCGGCAGCAGCGAAACCACCAGGTCGATCTCCTTTTCCCCCGTTTGCAGACGTGGCAGCTGAACTCCCCGGTAGGTCAACCCCATGATCTGTGAGACGGTGGCCGGCGAGATGCCGAACCGACCGGCCCGGTCGGCGTCGATCCGGATCTGGATCTCGGACTTGCCGTCGTCGCTGTCGCTCTTCAGGTCCCCGATGCCTTCGATCAGACCCAACCGGCGCTTGGCCTCGGTCGCGAACTCCTGGAGGAACTCGGTCTCCTCCCCGGAAATGGTCACCGCGAAGGTCTTGGCGCCGGAATCCTGGCCTTCATCCCCACCGAACCGGTAATTGAGGCCTGCCTGCACCGGAAGATTCTCGCGGAGGTCGTCCCGCACCTCGTGGAAAAAATCGTCCGACACGACACCTTCGCTGAAGAAAAGAGTGACGCCGCCGCCGTCGGCCACGTAGAAGGAATAGATATCCCGCAGTGCCAGTTCCTCGCGCCGACCTTCCAGGTAGTCCGTGGTGACGGCGACCATTTTCCGAGAGGTGTCCTTGTCCACCGGACCGGTAAAATCGAAGGAAATGTACAGACTCTCCCGACGAAGGCCCTGGTCGCCCATGGTGTCGGGCTTGAAATTGGTGATCTTCATCGCGCCCACGGTGGCCGCCAGGACCAGCGGCACGATCACCAGCGCGGTGGTGATGGGGTGCCGCAACGCCGTCCAGCGCAGGACCCGCAGGTAACGTTTCTTCAGCCAGACCAGCCAGCGGGCGTCCTGCTCCTGCAGGCTGGAGCGGGTCATCTTGACGGAGAGAGCGGGGATCACCGTCAGGCTCACCAGCAGGGAGAGGAGCAGGGTCACGCTGATGGTCACCCCCACTTCACCCAACCAGACTCCCATTTCATCATCCTTGCTCACCACGACGGGGGCGAACACGATGACCGTCGTCAGGGTCGAGGCCACGATGGCCCGCCCCACTTCCTTGGTGCCCCGCACCGCCGCGGCCAGGGGGCTGGCCCCGGCGTGCTGGCGCCTGTGGATCGATTCCAGCACCACGACCGCGTTGTCCACCAGCATACCAACCCCGAGCATCAGGCCCATCATCGTCAGCACATTCAAACTGCGCCCGGACAGGAACAGGAAGACACAGGTGCCCAGGATCGAAATGGGGATGGCGATGGACACCACCAGGGTCATGCTCACCCGTCGCAGGAACAGGTAGAGGATGGCCAGGGCCAGGATGGATCCGAAGAGTCCGCTCTGCAGCAGGCTGCGCAGGGAGTCGGTGATCTGATCGGCCTGGTTGAAGAACGTGAAGCTGTTGATGCCCTGCAGGGTCGGATCCTGGTTGATCTTCTCGAGTTCTTTTTCGATGGCCCGGCACACTTCAACCGTGTTGTAGCCCGAGGCCTTCTGGATCCAGAAGGCGATGGCGGGTTCGCGGTTCAGCACTCGACCGTAACTCAGGGCAGGCGCCCCGTAAACGACCTCGGCCACGTCCCGGAGCCTCAGGCCCCGGCTGTTGATGGGAAGTTCTTTCAGATCTTCCACGCCCCGCAGTCCGCTGACCGTGCGCAGATCGTAACGCAGGCCCCGGTCGGTAACCCGACCCACGGTCAATTCCACGTTGGCCGACTCGAGTTCGGCGAACAGGTGGTTCACGTCGACGTTGTGCTCCATGATCTTGTCGAATCGCAGATACACCGAGGCCTGGGTCGGCAGCACCCCGTCGATGTTGACCCGCCCCACCCCGGGAATGCGCTGCAGGGGGCTGATGATCTTCTGGTCGATCAGGTCCCAGCTTTCGGAAAGGTCCCTGCCCTTGGCGGATATCCTCCCCTCGATGATGGGGATGTCGTTGGTGTTGAAGGTCAGCATGAAGATCTGCGGGATGTCGTCGGGCAGTTCGCCCCGGATCTGGTCGATCTTCTCCTTCACCTCCATCCGCAGCAGGTTGACGTCGCGGCCCCATTCGAAGATCACGCCGACCTGGACATCGTTGGCGTCACTGTAGCTGAAGATCTGCTGCACACCGCCCAGGGTGGCCAGGACCTCTTCGATGGGACGAACGATCTCCCGCTCGTTTTCCGAGGGAATTCCGCCCTGATAGGGGATCCACACCGCGATGAAGGGAAACTCCACCCGGGGCAGGAAATCCAGGGGCACCTTCATGATGGAGACGGCGCCCAGAAGCACCACGGTGGTCAGAGCCATGGCCAGGGTGACGGGTCGACGGAGGGAAAGGAAGGTCAGCCACATGTCAGGCGTCTCCCAGGCCAGGTTCGGTCCCCACGACTGAAGCCGACATACGGGATTCGCGCGCGGCAGCGGCCAGAACCGGGCCCCTGCCTGACAGCAGGGTGTAGATGACCGGAACGACGACCAGGGTCAGCAGGGTGGCCAGCAACAGGCCGCTGATGACCGTCACCGCCAGGGGAGCGCGCAGTTCGGCGCCCTCACCCAGCCCCAAGGCCATGGGCGCCAGTCCCAGGACGGTGGTCGCGGTCGTCATCAGGATCGGCCGCAGCCGCTCGGAACCCGCGCGCATCACTGCGTCGGCGAGGGCCAAACCGCCCTGCCGCAGCTGGTTGATCCTGTCCACCAGAACGATGCCGTTGTTCACCACGATGCCCGCCAGCATGATGGCGCCGATGACCGCGATGACGCTGATGCTCATTCCCCGCAGATAGAGCCCGTAGATGGCGCCGCTCATGGCCAGCGGAACGGTGAACATGATGATCAGGGGGTAGACGAAGGACTCGAACTGGGCCGCCATGACCAGGTAGACCAGGAACACCGCCAGCAGGACAGCCAACTGCAGGGAACGGAAGGAACTGGCCATCTCGTCGTTCTGCCCGCCCATTTCGACGGACACGCCGGCGGGCAGGCTCAGGTCCGCCAGACGTGCTCGAATGTCCTGGGTCACCGAGCCCAGATCCCGCCCCGAAAGGTTGGCCGAAACGATCGCCACTCTTTTGTTGGACAGCCGGTGGATTTCCGACGGTCCGGTCACGATCTCCATTGTCGCGATGCTGCCCAACGTGATGGGCACGCCGTCCCTTTCGGTGACGATCAGATCCTGGACGGCAGTCAGGGTATTGCGCTGGACGCCCGTGTTGAGGACACGGATGTCCACGTGGCGCTCCCTGTCCCGGAAGCGGCTGGCAACCGTGCCGCGCACCTTGCCGCGCACGGTCGCGGAGACTTCTCCCAACCGTAGGTCGTAGCGGTTCAGCTTGTCGCGATCGAAGGACACCTGAACTTCCGGGGATCCCGGCACCATGCTCAAACGAATGTCACGCAGACCGGGCACGCCCACCAGACGATTCCCCACTTCGTCCGCAGTTCGCTGCAGATCCGCCAGGTTGTAACCGTAGATGTTCACTTCCACCGGAGCGCCGAAGGCCAACAGGGACTGGCGGCGCAGTTTCATCTGCAGGTCGGGATACCGGCGCAGGACGCCGCGAATGCCTTCAAGGGCGGCAGCTTCGGCTTCCGCCGACGCATCGAGAAGGCGGACCTTGACTTCCGCCCGGTTTTCCTTCCTGCGTTGGGCCGAAGACTGTCCGTCCCGAGACACCCCGACTTCGCCGGCCACCATGTCGATGCCCGGCAATTCGGCCAATTCCTTTTCCAGATGCCCGATGACCGAATCGGTCATCCCCAGGGGTGTTCCTTCCGGCATTTCCAGGGCCAGGGTGAATTCGCCCCGCGCCAGGGGCGGGACCAGTTCCGTACCCAAACGGGGCCATAAAAAAACGGCGCCACCGGCCAGGATACCGACCAGAAACAGGACCAGGATCCGGTGGCGCAGGGCGCCGGCCAAGGTCCGCGCATAAGCGGCCTGGAGAGACGGAAACGTCTTTTCGAAAGCCCAGGTCATCGGCCACAGGACCACCAGCGCGACCTTGCGCAGACCCGCCAGAAGGATCTGGAACAGGCGCAGCACAAGCATGGGCAACCCGAGAGTGAAAAACAGCCCTGCCAGCCTCAACCACCGCGCAACCCGGTTGCCCTGCCCCGCATGCAGAGACCAGGAAGCGTACCAACTTTTCCGGACTGGTGTTGATGCCGTGCGGCCGGTCCGCTGGCCCTGTCCGAAGGCCGCGGCCATTGGAGTAAAGGTCAGGGCCACGAACAGGGACACCAAAAGGGAAAAGGTCACCGTCAGGGCCTGGTCGCGGAAAATCTGACCGGCTACCCCTACCACCACAAAAACGATCGGCACAAATACGGCCAGGGTCGTCAGGGTCGAGGCGGTCACCGCGCCCGCCACTTCCCCGGCTCCCCGGGCGGCGATCTCGGCCGGATCGGCGCCTTCTGGCGCCTCTTCGCGGCGCCGGTGTATGGACTCCAGGACCACGATGGAGTTGTCCACCAGCATGCCCACACCCAGGGCCAGGCCGCCGAGTGACATGATGTTCAGGGAGACACCCCGCGTCAGCATCAGGATGAAGGTGGCCACGATGGAAATGGGAATGGCGATGCCGATGATGATGGTGCTGCGGAAATCACGCAGGAAGACGAACAGGACCAGGACGGCAAGCACGCCGCCGATCATGGCGTTGTTGCGAACCTCCTTGATGGCCTGGGCGATGAATACGGACTGGTCGAACAGGATTTCCAGATTCATGTTTTCGGGCAGATGCCCGCGCAGTCGTTCGAGATGCCTTCCCGTGGCCCGCGCCATCTCCACGATGTTGGCGTCGCCTTCCTTGTAGACCGCGATCTCGACGCTCTCCCGCCCGTCCACATGCGTGATGGTTGTGCGTTCCTTGTGGGTGCGGACCACGTCGGCCACGTCCCCCAGGCGGATGGTTTTCCCGTCGATGTTGGCGATGGTCACGTTTTCGATGTCCGCCAGGTCCTCGAAACGGCTCAGGGTGCGGACGATGTATTCGGCGTTGCGGTCACGCAGGGAGCCGCCGGAGGCGTTGATGTTTTCCTGCCGCAGGGTTTCGGTTACCACGCCGATCGGGATGCCGAGGGTTGCCAGCCGGGACTCGTCGACTTCGACCCGGATCTCCTCCTCCAGACCGCCGGACACCCTGGCCGCGGCAACCCCGGTCAGGGCTTCGATTTCCTTCTTGAGAACGTCATCGGCGACGTTGCGCAACTGGACCAGGGTCGCGCTGCCGGACAAGCCGATGCGGACCACAGGATCCTGGGCCGGGTCGTATTTCAGAAGCAGGGGAATCGTTGCTTCCCCGGGCAGGCGCACCAGATCGATTTTTTCCCGAACGTCCAGGGCCGCGTAATCCATGGCGGTGCCCCAGTTGAATTCCAGGGTGATCTGGGACAGGCCGGCCTGGCTGATCGAATGGACACGCCGCAAACCCGGCACCACGCCAACCGATTCCTCCAGCGGCCGGGTCACCAGGTTTTCGACATCCACCGGGGCAGTACCTGGAAATTCAGTCTGGACCGTCAGGCTGGGGTAGCGGATTTCCGGCAGGAGCCGCATGTCCAAGCGCCCAAGGGCCGTAAGCCCGAACACGACGGCAGCCAGGGTCACCATCCAGACAGTCACCGGATGGGTCACCGCGTAACGGATTACATTCATCGGGTCACTCCGTCTTGGCCATGGCGGTCAGGTCGCCTGATTCAGCGGCTGGATCTACTTCGTCGACGGGCGCCTCGCTGTAACCGACGGCTTCACCGTTCAGTGCCTCGATACGCGATCCGGTACGAAGTCCGCCCTGGCCCATCGTCACCACGAAATCGCCCTCGAACAGTCCTTCGAGAATCTCGATATGGCTTTCGTCGTACAGCCCGGTCTCGATCTCGACCTTGCGCACGGTGTCGGCTTCGGCGACGAAAACGCTGCGCAGGGCGCCGTCTTCGACCAGGGCGATCTTGGGAATGGCCAGGGCGTCATGGTGCTGATCCGTGGTGATGCGGACCTTGACGAAACCGCCCACACGGGCCCCCTCCACCGAGTCGTCCAGCAGCAGGGTCAAGCGAACCGTACTGGTGGCGGGATCGACCACGGGCGAGATCCTCTCCACGGTCGCTTCCAGGGGAGTTTCAACAGCCTCGGGAGAGACCAGAACCCTCTGCCCCGCGGTCACCTTCCGGGCGATCGCTTCGGGCAGATACACCCGGACTCGAAGTGGGGTGAAGTCTCCGATGGTAAAAGCCGGAGAGCTGGCAGCAAGCTGCTGGCCGGGTACGATCATCCGGTCAGTAATTTGCCCTTGAAAGGAGGCGCGGATCCGTGTGTCTTCGAGGTTGATCCTTGCCAGATCGAGTTCGGCCTGCGCCATCTGCCAGGCGGATTCCATGTCGTCGAACTCCTGCTGGCTGATGAGCTCTTCGGCCAGCATTTCGCGACTGCGGTCGAGCTGTCGCTTTTTGTCGGCCAGGTTCAATTCGGCCTTGCGCAGCTGGATGCGCTCGCGGTCGTTTTCCAGTTCAGCCAGTATCCGACCTTCCTTGACCCAGTCCCCCTCTTCCACGTTCACGACGTGTACCCGACCGCGGGTGCGGGAAACCAGCTCAACCAGCCGGTCGGCCTCGATGACCGAAGCCGCGCGGTAATACGAGGATATGCCCCGTCCTTCGACCAGACACAATTCCACCGGGATGGGTTTTTCCTCGGGCTCGGCGTCGGGGTCGGTTTCGGCGGTGCCGGTGGTATCCGCGGCGGCGACATCGATTTCCTGGCCCGGTAGGAACGGCAGCAGACCGGTCTGCCACAATACGGCGCCGCCTCCCAGCACGACAACCACGGCCAACAGGATCAGGATGACTTTCTTTCCGGGCATATTCATGGTCAGCTCCCCCAGAGCAAGCTTTGGTCTTGTCATCAAAATGGAGAGGAGGTCCTCGGTTGGACATTGATCCCATCCGGCCACCAGAATTGAAGACGCACCAGAAGCCGCAAGGTTGCATCCTGGTCGATAAATCGCCCCCACGCGGCGAATTCCTCCGACATACGGCCCTGCAGGCTGGAATTCCCGGCCCGGCGAGGCTATTTTCAGGCTGGCGAATCCAGAACAACCGCCCACGAAACATGAGGTCATTGCCATGAAGAAACTCGTCGAATGCGTTCCCAACATCAGCGAGGGACGGGACCAGGGCGTCATCGACGCTGTAACAGCGGTCATCGGTGAAGTGGACGGAGTGCACCTGTTGGATGTGGACCCCGGCGCCGATACCAACCGCACGGTGATCACCTTCATCGGCCCCCCCGAGGGTGTCGCTGAAGCCGCCTTCCGGGTCGTCAAGCGGGCCGCCGAGCTCATCGACATGAGCAGGCATTCCGGCGCCCACCCGCGCCACGGAGCCACGGACGTCTGTCCCTTCGTGCCGGTCAGCGGCGTGACCATGGCCGATTGCGCGGCGATCGCCCAAAGCGTCGGTCAAAGAATCGGCGAGGAACTGGAGATTCCGGTCTATCTGTATGAAGAGGCGGCCTCGCGCCCGGAAAGGCGTAATCTGGCCCACGTGCGCCGGGGAGAATACGAAGCCCTGGCCGACAAGCTGGGCAAGGAGGAGTGGCGACCCGACTTCGGGCCCAACGAGTGGAACGATCGCGCCGCCCGGACCGGCGCCACCAATGTATCGGCCCGCGGGTTCCTGGTGGCCTACAACGTCAACCTGAATACCCGCTACAAGAAAATCGCCTCCCAGATCGCCTTGGACATCAAGGAGGCCGGCCGCGCCAAGCGCGACAAGAACGGCAAGATCGTCAGGGGCGAAGACGGCAAACCCATCCTCGTACCCGGTCCCTACAAGCTGGACGCCTGCAAGGCCGTCGGCTGGGTCATCGACGAGTACGACCGCGCCCAGATCTCCATCAACCTGGTCAACACCGCGGTGACCAAGCCCCACCAGGCCTTCGAGGCCTGCCGCAGGAGCGCTCGGGACCGGAACGTCCGGGTCACCGGCAGCGAACTTGTCGGGCTGATTCCCGAGGGCGACATGATCGCCGCGGGCAAGTACTTCCTGCATCAGGCGGGACAGTCGGCGGGCATTCCCAGAAAGATGATCATCGAGACCGCCATCCAGAGCATGGGACTGCGGGAAATCTCGCCTTTCGACCCTGGGGAGAAGATCATCGAGTACCAGGCCGGACTGACCGACGGTCCCCTGGTTTCCATGACCAACCGTGACTTCGTGGACGAACTGTCCAGCGACTCCCCTGCTCCCGGCGGCGGTTCGGTGGCCGCCCTGTGTGCCGCCCAGTCGGCCGGTCTGGTCGCCATGGTCGGCAACCTGACCGTCGGCAAGGCCAAGTACGACAAGGTCCAGGAGCGGGTGAAGGAAATCGCTGAATTGGGCCAGGATCTGAAGGATTTCTTCCTCGCCGCCATCGACGACGACACCCACGCCTTCAACGCCGTGATGGACTGTTTCCGGCTGCCCAAGGTCACCTCCGCACAACAAAAGGCCCGGGATCTGGCCATTGCCGAGGCCACCCGCGAGGCGACCCGGGTCCCCCTCTCGGTGCTTGAAAAGGCGCCGGCCCTGCTCGAACTGGCCGCCGAAGTCGGCGAGATCGGCAACGTCAACAGCCTCAGCGACGCCGGCGTGGCGGCCCTGACCGGCATGGCCGGGGCCGAGGGGGCGTACTACAACGTGCTGATCAACCTGGAGTCCCTGCGCGAGCTCGACCAGAACGCTGAACCGGATTTCATCCAGACCACCAGGCAGCGGGCGGTCGCGGCTCTCGAGGCCTGTGAAAAGTCGTCTGCGGAGATCCGTCGCCAGATTCGCGGGAAACTGGAATCCGTTCTGGATTCCTGAACCGCCGTGTGGTTAATTCGTCAGGCTGCCGGCGGACCAGGATAGGGTTCTGAAACCCTCCGCCGGCCGTCCTGCGTATGTAGGAACCGATCCAGACCGGAACCAAATCGAAAGGTCCGAAAATGGCCCAGGCCTCATCTCCTGAAAATAAGCAGAGCCCCCTTCGGGAAATCATCCAACCCTTCATCGACCTGGCCCATGCGCCGCGGGCCCTGTGGGGCATCAACCTGGCCTACTTCCTCGAGGGATGGGTCTATTTCGGCATGCTCGGCTACCTGGCCATGCACTTTTCGGATTTCATCTTCCAGGGCATACCCAACGCCGATATCGAATCCCACCACATGGTCCTGGTCCTGACCGCGGGCATCACCATTTCGATGTTTTTCCTGGGCGGTATCGCCGACAAGAAGGGCGTCCGGACGACCCTTCTGTCCGCCTTCGTGTTCCTGCTGCTGGGTCGGGTGATCTGGTCCGCCGCACCGCTGGTGTTTCCGACCACCGGCCTGTGGACCCCGCTGCACATCATGACCATGGTCGGCATCATCGTGGTCGTCATCGGCTACGGCATGTACCAGCCGGCAGCCTACGCGGGCGTGCGCAAGTTCACCAGCGGCAAGACCGCGGCCATGGGTTACGCGATGCTCTACGCCCTGATGAACCTTGGCGGCTGGCTACCGTCGTTCTTCACCCCGATCCGGCAATCCATCGGCATCTCGGGATCCTACTGGGTCTACACGACCCTGACTTTCGTGGCCCTGATCTGCACCGCCTTGATTCTGACCCCGAAGGTTGAACGGGCCGCCATAGCCCGGGCCGAAAAGGAACGAGAGGCGGAAAAAGCCGCGGCAGCGGACACTTCCAAGGGTAACAAAGAGGCTGCTGTTGAACCTGTCGTCGAGCAGAAGACCAGCATTCCAACCCATCTGCGGGCCACCCTGCTCCTGATCGCCGCCTGTGTTTATTTCCTGCCCAGTCCGGTGGATTACATCGTCTGGGCCGTTCTGGCCGTGGTTGTCCTGGCTGCCATCCTGGTGCCCGCCTGGGGTACGCCTATCCGCATATGGCTTGCCAACCACCCGTTGAGCAATACCAAGTTCTTCTTCTTCATCTTCGCCCTGATTCCCGTGCAGACCTTGTTCGCGTACAACTGGCTGATCCTGCCCCAGTACCTCGAGCGGGGCTTCGACGGATTCATCAGCGATCGTTTCGAATTGTTCGCAAACCTGAACCCGTTGCTGATCTTCATCGCCGTGCCCATCGTCACGGCCATCACCATGAAGAAAAAAGTCTACAACATGATGATCGTCGGTACGTTCGTCATGGCGGCGCCGGCCTTCCTGCTGGCCTTTGGCACCAACATCTACACCCTGTTGGGTTACCTGTTCATCATGACCATCGGCGAGGCAATGTGGCAGCCCCGCTTCCTGCAGTACGCCGCGGAAATCGCTCCCGAAGGTCGCACCGGCGCCTACATGGGCGTGGCCCAGTTCCCCTGGTTCCTGACCAAGGTCATCGTGCCCCTGTATTCCGGGCTCATGCTGCAGCGCTTCGTTCCGTCCGTGGGTGTTCGCAATCCCGAATCCATGTGGCTTGTTTTCGCCATCGTGGCCATGATCTCACCGGTCCTCCTGGTTGTGTTCAAGGGTTGGGTGGGTGATTTGCAGACCAAGTCCGACTGACAGTCCTGGATATACAAATCCCTCGCCGCTTAAGCTTCACATGCGCGGCGAGGGATTTGTATATCCAGGACTGTCAGTCGGACTTGGTCTGCAAATGCAGTTGTGTGCAGCATGAGATTTGGCAGGGGCGCTCATGGCGTGGGTTCAGAGTGCCGATCTAGATAAAAGATTTCTCTGACCCCAAAACCGTTGATTGTGCCTCTGAAATTGTGTTTGGGAAGGAGACAG
>CBDURF010000085.1:0-14374 GCA_965369705.1 uncultured bacterium | reverse complement strand
GAATGCCGTTGGCGTCGATATCGAAGGTGACCTCGATCTGAGGCACGCCGCGCGGCGCCGGCGGCAGACCCGTCAGCTGGAACCTGCCGATGGTCTTGTTGTCCAACGCCATTTCCCGTTCGCCCTGCATGACGTGGATGTCCACCGTGGGCTGGTTGTCCGCGGCCGTGGAGAAAATCTGGCTCTTCTTCGTCGGAATCGTGGTGTTCCGTTCGATGAGCCGGGTCATCACACTGCCCAGGGTCTCGATGCCCAGGCTCAGAGGGGTCACGTCGAGCAGGACGATGTCCATGTCTTCCCCACCCAGCACACCACCCTGGATGGCCGCGCCCATGCCCACGACCTCGTCGGGGTTGACCGTGTGGTTGAGTTCCTGCTTGAAGATTCCCTGGACCTTGGCCTGGACCACGGGGATCCGCGTGGACCCGCCTACCAGCAACACTTCATCGATGTCCTCGGGCTTGAGGCCGGCGTCCTTGAGGCAGTTCAGGCACGGCTGCACCACGCGTTCCACCAGGTCCTCGACCAGGGACTCGAACTTGGCCCGGGTGAGAGTCAGGGTCATGTGCTTGGGCCCGTTCTGGTCCGCGGTGATGAAGGGCAGATTGATCTCGGTCTGGACCGAGGTACTCAGTTCCCGCTTGGCCAATTCCGCTGCTTCCTTCAACCTCTGCAGGGCCATGGGGTCCTTGCTCAGGTCGATGCCTTCCTGCTTCACGAAGGTATCGACGAGGTGGTCGATGACCTGCTGGTCGAAGTCGTCTCCGCCGAGATGGGTGTCGCCGTTGGTGGCCAGGACCGAGAAAACCCCATCGACGATTTCCAGGATGGAAATGTCAAAGGTCCCGCCGCCCAAATCGAACACGGCGATGGTCTCCTCGCCCTTGCGCTCAAGACCGTAGGCCAGGGCGGCCGCCGTGGGCTCGTTGATGATGCGCTTGACCTCGAGACCGGCGATCTTGCCTGCATCCTTGGTGGCCTGGCGCTGGCTGTCGTTGAAGTAGGCCGGCACGGTGATGACGGCCTCGGTCACCGTCTCGCCCAGATACTCCTCCGCCGTTTCCTTGAGGGTCCGCAGGATCTGCGCGGAGATTTCCGGAGGAGAGAACTCCCCGTGTCCGGTCTTGACCCGCACGTCGCCGCTGGCGTCCTTGACGACCTTGTAGGGCACCTCGGTCATCTCGGTTGCAACCTCATCGAACCGGCGGCCCATGAAACGCTTGATGGAGTAGATGGTATCGGACGGATTGGTGACGGCCTGCCGCTTGGCCAGCAGTCCCACCAATCGTTCTCCGTTCTTGTTCCAGGCCACCACCGAGGGAGTCGTGCGGTTGCCTTCCTTGTTCTGAATGACCTTGGCTTCGCCGCCTTCCATGACGGACACCACGCTGTTGGTCGTCCCCAGATCGATTCCGATGATCTTGCCCATGTTTATCTCCATTCAAGAGTGATTTTGATGACACAATTGCTCACGGCACCCCTTACAAGTGGCGTGCCCAAAGTCCTCCTCATCTAAAATTGCTGAAACTCTTTTCTTTTCAACATGTTCCGATGGTTTGACCAAATACCCTCAATTCACCAGCCAATCCATCCCAGGGTTCGATATGTCAGCTTGGCAGAAGGAACTGTCGTTTTGGCGTAGAGAATCAGGGGCCTGGTGAGCCTGTCAGGCCCTTTCGGAAGCAACTGAGGATGGTGAGGTTCATCATCTTGAAGTAAAGGGACGGCCAACATGGACGGTGTCCGGCCCGGGAGGGCCAGGCGGCCATCAATCCAGGCAGGCGGCGTCCCCAACTCGAACCGATGAACCAGCGCAATAGACTGCCGGCAATGGACAGAGGCGGCTGGCCAGGAACATCCACCACGTAGTGGAGATTCATTTCCCGAATCCTGGCCGGGTGAAGACGGGCCAGATGCGGCAGGGATTGGCGTCCGCATTCCACCTTCTTCTCGAGGTACTGCTCCAGGGTGTGGTGATGCACGTGACGAGGCACGGGCGCGGTAAGAGCCAGGAAACGGATCCCGGCTTCATCCTCCAGTCGGAAGGCCACTTCCATGTCCTCGAAACCGTAACCGGAAAAATCTTGGTCGAAACCGTCCACCGCCAGGAACGCGCGGCGTGGCACCGCGGCGTTCTGGGTCACGAAAAACCGCCCCGGAGCCGGACCGGGTTCCAGTCGCGCGACTCCGCGGGAATCCAGGTAGTGAAAATGCGGAGCGTCAATCAGGTCCGGTTCGGTCACCGCATACCCGATGGTGCCGCAGTCCGGGTTGGTGTCCAGGAGCGCGAGGTGAGCACGCAGCAGGCCGGGCGGCGCCACGATGTCGTCATCCAGGAACAGGATCCAGGTTCCCCGGGCGGCCCGGGCCCCCAGGTTGCGCGCGCGGGCGCGGCCGACATTGGCAGGCGGAGTCACCACCACCAGAGAGACATTCCCGGTCCCGGCGCGGGATTCCAGAAACGCGGCGGTACCATCAGTGCTCCCGTCGTTGATCACGATGATTTCCCAGACGTCATCCGGCGCCAGCTCCTGGCCCAGCAGGGCATCCAGGGTTCGCTCCAACAGCGCGACCTTGTTCATGGTGGGGATGACCACGGACAGCTTCATGTCACGCCCCCCTCCCGGTTTCCCGGAGGCCGGCCAGGCTGACTTCGACCGGAAGAGGACCATCTTGAACGAGATGTTCGAAGATGGCCTGGACGTACTCCATGTTGGTTGGGAAACCCGCCACCTGCCGGGCCGTCACCATGGCCTCCTGTCCGGCGGAAGCCAGGAACCCGGGGTCGCGGGCAAACCGCAGCATGGCGTCGGCCAGCGCTTGAGGGTCTCGCGGTGGGACAATCAACCCGGAGACACCGTCCCGGATCCACTCCATGGAAGACGGGAGGCTGGATATGATGATTCCGCGGGCGCATGACATTGCTTCAAGCAGGCTGACCGCCGTGGCGTCGACCGATGGTACGGAAATGAACACGTCACTTGATTTCAGGGCCGTGGCGAATTCCTGATGGGGCAACCGGCCCAACATGGTCATCACACCCTCGATCCCCGCCTCCGCCGCACGGCGCTTGAATGGACCCGGATCCCCTTCGTAACCCGAAAACAGAAAACGGGCGCGGGGCTCACGGTCCTTCACCAGGGCCGCGGCCTCGATCACGGTGTCGATGTTGTAGTAGGGTTGAGTGTAACTACGCGGGGAAAAGAAAAGCAGATCGTCATCCCCGAATCCCAGCTTCCGTCGCCATTCCAGGTCGCAACCGGGCTGGAAGATCTCGAAATCCACTCCCCACAAAACCCGAAAGCTGCGGGCCGGGTCAGCGCCGAGGCGGTCGGCCACGGCCAGGATATCCGTGGAGTCCCCGGTCAAGGCGTCGCAATCGGCCAGGGCCAAGCGCGCCAGGCGATTCTTCAACCCGTTTTCGAAAGGGGTGACATAGACGTCGTCGCCCCAGACGGTCAGAACGTTGGGGTGGAAACCGCTGAACCGACCCCAGTATCCGTAACCGGTCAGGAAATGGGTGTTCAACAGGTCGGGCCTGATCCGCTTCAGGAGCCGGCGCACCTTGCCCAGGGACAGGGCGTAGCGCAGAGGCTTGGGACCGAAGGAAGCGGTAATGTCGTGAACCGTGACGCCTTCAAGAAGTCCAGGCTGAACCGTCAAAAGATGACACTCGTGCCCTTGCTCGCTGAACCAGCGGATCCACCGCTCGGTGTGGATGTGCCGCCCGATGGAAAGGAAGGCCAGACGCAAATCAACTCCCAGAGGGTCCAGGATTACATGGTGCCGGGAGCCGGACTCGAACCGGCACGGAGCAACGCTCCGAGGGATTTTAAGTCCCTTGCGTCTACCAGTTTCGCCATCCCGGCACAGGAAATATCTGGTTACAGGGATAATGAAAAGCTGGAGGCGGCACCCGGAGTCGAACCGGGGGTAACGATTTTGCAGACCGTCGCCTTAACCACTTGGCTATGCCGCCTCCGTGACCCGGAATTATGTTTCATCACACCGGGGATGTCAACCCGGCCCGGGACCCGTAATCATCAACTTGTCACCATGATAAACAAGGGAGGAGCCGGAGGCTCCTCCCTGTTGATTTGGAGCGGGCAACGGGACTCGGACCCGCGACATCTACCTTGGCAAGGTAGTGCTCTACCAGCTGAGCTATGCCCGCTCGAAAGGTTATGAAGAAATAATGGATACCCCTCGTTTTGTCAAATTCAAACTGGGCCGGTTTCGCCCTGCTCCGGGACCATTTCCCGGTAGAGATCCGCCGTCATGGCGGCAACCCTGTCCCACGAATAGTTCTCAATGGCGCGGATCTGGGCTGCCTCGCCTTTCCCGGCCCTGAACTCGGCGTCATTCAGCAGGACGACGAGCTTCTCCCCCAGATCCCGGGAATTTCCGCTTTGGAACAGGACCGCCTCGCCGTCCGCGGCCTCGATATTGGGAGGAATGTCGCTGACCAGGCAGCAGCGGGCGTAGCTCATCCCCTCCAGGAGTGTGATCGACAGGCCTTCAAGGGTCGAAGGAAGCACCACCAGGGACGTATTGGTGTACAGTTCTTCAAGGGTGGGTCCGTGCACGTAACCCAGGAACCGGACGCCCTGTGGAGCGGACTGCCGCAACCGATCCACGTACCCGGGAGTGAACCCAGCGTCACCCGCGATCACCAGGTCGAAGCGGTCGCGCACCGCGGCAGGTAGATTTCGCCAAGCCTCCAGCAGGAGATGGCAACCCTTTTCCGGCACGAGCCGGCCCACGAAGAGGACGAACTCCTTCTCGATACCTTGTTCCCTAATCAAGCGCGGCTCCTGGTATACCGGAGGGGCGATCCCGTTGGGTATGTAGGTCGTGGCCTGCTTGTGGTGTTCCAGATAATGCTCACGCAGGGACCGCGAGACGACGATCGTCCGGTTGGGCAAGCCGACGCTGGCGGACTCCCCCAGGCGCAAAACAGCGCTGGCAAAGCGGCCCCATTTGTCCCGCTGCCAATCCAGGCCGTGCACGGTCACGACCGTCGCCTGCCTTTTCAACCAGCGGGGCAGGCCCGACAGGAGTCCGGGTCCCAGGGCATGGTAGTGCACCACATCGGCGTCATGGAACAGGGCGTCCCCGGTGGCCAGAATGGTATGGCTGATGGCGTCCAGATGCTTGGTGGGAATACTGGGCAGCCGCCGGATACGCACGCCGGGCAGGTCCGCGGGCCCGTTGGCGTTACTGTAGTGCGGACGACTGTAGATATCGATTTCGCAACCGAGCCGCGGCAACCTGGCAGCGAGCTCGGCCACGTGCTTTTCAATCCCGCCGTGGACGGGTGGATATCCCTTCTGGCCGATCATGGCCACGCGAATCGGTCTGGAAGCCAAGTATGCTCCGCCTTTGCCGGTCCGGATCAGGCGATGAACTCCAGGTCGATGCGCCTGCCGTCTTCCTTGAGAGACTGGCAGGCCGCCTCGAGCACCTCGACGACCTTCAGACCGTGGGTACCGTCGCTTTGGCAAACCACCTTGTCCTGAATCACGTCCAGGAAGTGGGTGGCCTGCGCCTTCAGGGGCTCATAGGTGTCGACGTGCGGCAGAAAAACGTCTCCGGATCGGTAACGCAACTGGAACTCACCGAAATCCTCGTAGTGCGGCTGCACATCCACGCCCTTGTCGTAGACCCGGATCTTCTCCGAGGGTGAGACGTCATCATACACCAGCATCTTGCTGCTGCCCACAAAAGTGCAGGTGCGGATCTTATTGGGATCCAGCCAGCTGACGTGAATGTGGACGAGCTTGCCGCCGGGATACTCGAGAGTCACGAAAGCCACGTCCTCGATCCCCCGTTCCTTCTGAACGTAGCAGTGACCGGTCGCGCTGACGGCGATGGGTTCGGCCCCGAACAGGAAATTGAGCATAGCCACGTCGTGGGGCGCGAGATCCCAGATCACATTGGCGTCCTTCTGGAAGATGCCCAGGTTCACCCGCGAGATGTTGACGTAGTAGATATCGCCCAGTTCCCCGTCGTCCAGGAGGGACTTGATCATCCGCACCGGTGGTGAATAGACGAAGGTGTGGCCCACCATGAGTTTCAGATTGCGGGCGGCAGCCGTCTCGATGAGGGTGCGGCAATCGGCGCTGTTGGTGGCCATCGGTTTTTCGATGAACAGGTGCTTGCCGGCCTCGAGGGTTTCCATGCCCAGCTTGAAATGAGTCGACATCGGCGTGGCGACGACCACGGCGTCGACGGCGGGATCGTTGATCAGGTCCTTGTAGTCGGTGGTTTTCCGCGTGGTCGGATAAAGAAGACCCACCTGGTTCAAACGGTTTTCGTCGAGGTCAGAAATGGCAATCATGTCGGCTTCGGGCTGGCTGTGGAAATTACGGATCAGGTTGGGTCCCCAGTACCCACATCCAATCACACCAATTCCTATCATTTCCGGCTCGC
This sequence comes from uncultured bacterium, assembly GCA_965369705.1. Classification (GTDB taxonomy): domain Bacteria; phylum Krumholzibacteriota; class Krumholzibacteriia; order LZORAL124-64-63; family LZORAL124-64-63; genus JAGLCY01. The sequence goes on along the minus strand of CBDURF010000085.1, from coordinate 7,942 downwards.
TTTCATTGGACGAGTGAATGAATCCAAGCGTAGCCCGCGGTTGCGGACACACCCCTTGAATATCGACGCAACGAGGCCATGCTTTAAACCTAGGCTGACCGTTGAGTGGGCTGTTGGAGATGGCACCCGGGACAGACGGGGAAGAGATTGTCACCTCGGCAGCCCGGACACCTCGCAGGACTGCCGCTGCTAATACCCTCCGGTACCCTGGAAAACCACAGGAATGGTCTTCAGCAGGATGATGAAATCCTGCCAGGGCGACCAGTTGTTGATGTAGCGGATATCCAACCGCACCATTTCCTCGAAGGAGACGGTGCTGCGGCCGCTGACCTGCCACAGACCGGTGAGCCCCGGAACGGCCTTCAGCCTTTCCATGTGCCAGGGCTGGTAGTTTTCAATCTCGTAGGCGATGGGCGGCCGGGGGCCGACCAGGGACATATCGCCCATGAGAATATTGAACAGCTGGGGAAGTTCGTCCAGTGAGGTCTTGCGCAACAGGGCCCCGATACCGGTAACCCGGGGATCGGTCTTCATCTTGTAGACGTGATCCCCCGAGTTCGTGTCGGCACAACCGTCGTCCTCGCCGCCAATGAACATGGCGACGAATTGCCGATGGATGGCGTCGTCGCTGTTGTGTTCCATGGAGCGGAATTTGTAGAACTTGAAGGGCTTTCCATCCCTGCCCAACCTTTCCTGCGCGAACAGGACCGGGCCGGAGCTGTTCTTCTTGATCAACAGGGCGACCACCAGCATCACGGGCGATATCACGATGAGCATCAGGGATGCCACCAACAAGTCGAAGACACGTTTGGCACGGCCCTCGACGCCGAAATAGCGGGTGGTGTCCGCGGGAATAAAAAATGTTGGAGCATTAACGGAAAACTCGCCGTCAACAACCGCAACAGCTGCCGCGTCTTCCTTCATGGTGCCATTACTCCCTTTGCCAAAGCAAAGTTGGTGTTTTCAGGGCTGAAAGAGAATGAACGCGTTAGCTTTGGGTCATCTGTTCCTTTTGGTGTTTTCCGGATTTCCTACGGCGGTTCCATGAGTGATCATCCAGACATGTCAGGACAATCCTGATTTGGACCGCAATAATAGCACATGATTTACGGTGATGTCTACCCCCCAATTTGTTTTTTTTTAGTCCTTTCAATTCAAAAACAATCGCATATGAGCATTAATCGGAGGACATTTGGGTTAAAAGCTTTGAGTACAGTATATTAGTCGACCGGCGCCTGAACGGCCGATATCTGTCCGAAAGGTTGATAACCCCTGAAAACCCAATATTTCTTTTGCCTTATGATGCCCATGATCCTAAACTGTGCGGACCCGGATCACCCATGAGCGTTTCATCGAAGCGTTCCTGACTGACCCGGAACCTTTTGCTTTCGCGGAATCATTTGAGAGGAGCATGAAAAATGGCCGAGAAGCTGCAAATCCAACCCGCCACGGGCAAGCTGGGTATCTTGACTCCCGGCATGGGCGCGGTCTCCACAACCTTCATCGCCGGTGTCCACGCAATCCGACAGGGCCTGCGCCTGCCCATCGGCAGTTTTACCCAGATGGGCCACATCCGACTCGGCAAACGGACCGAGGACCGCCAGCCACTGGTGCGCAATTTCGTTCCCCTGGCCGGGCTCGAAGACCTGGCATTCGGCGGTTGGGATATTTTCGAGGATTCGGTCTACGAGGCTTCCGTAAAGGCGGGCGTTCTGGAGAAGGAACTCCTGGTCCAGCTCAAACCTCAGCTGGAACAGATCAAGCCCATGAAGGCCGTGTTCGACCAGTATTACGTGAAGAAACTCGATGGCACGCATGTCAAGGCCGGCACCAAAATGGAATTGGCCGAAGCCCTCATGAAGGACATGGAAAACTTCAAGAAGGAAAACGGCTGCGACCGCCTGGTGATGATCTGGTGCGGATCCACGGAAATCTTCATGAAGAAGACCGAGGTCCATCAGACCCTGGCCGCCTTCGAGCAGGGGCTCCGTGAAGACAGCCGGGACATCCCGCCCAGCATGATCTACGCCTATGCGGCCATCAAGATGGGCGTGCCCTACGCCAACGGGGCGCCGAACCTGAGCGGCGACGTCCCCGCCCTCGAGGAACTCGCCAAGGAGATGGGCGTTGGCCTTTGCGGCAAGGATTTCAAGACCGGCCAGACCCTGATGAAGACCATTCTGGCTCCGGGCTTCAAGGCCCGTCAGTTGGGTTTGGCGGGGTGGTTCTCCACCAACATCCTGGGCAACCGGGACGGCGAGGTCCTGGATGACCCCGAGTCCTTCAAGACCAAGGAGGAATCCAAGCTCAGCGTGCTGGACTCCATCCTGCAGCCGGACCTCTATCCCGACCTGTACGGGAACCTCTATCACAAGGTGCGGATAAACTACTATCCGCCCCGCGGGGACAACAAGGAAGGCTGGGACAACATCGACATCTTCGGGTGGTGCGGACGCCCCATGCAGATCAAGGTCGATTTCCTTTGCCGCGACTCCATTCTGGCCGCGCCGCTCGTGCTGGACCTGGCCCTGCTGCTGGACCTGGGCCGGCGGGCGGACCTGCCGGGCGGCATCCAGGAATGGTTGTCCTTCTACTTCAAGAGCCCGGTGACTCCCGAAGGCCTGACTGCCGAACATGACCTCTTCATCCAGCAGACCAAACTCAAGAACACTCTGCGCTGGATGATGGGAGAAGATGTCATCACCCATCTGGGCCGGGAATACTACGACGGCTGACTTGCTTGGCCGTCGAAATAGTCCACGCTGATACAGCCGGTCCCGGCCAGATCCGGGGCCGGTCTTTTTACAGACCCTGCCGGCATTGGCGTCAGGGGTGAGGTGATCCATGGATTGGAAGCTTGAAGTGTTGCCCGTGGGACCGCTGCAGATGAACGCGGTTCTGCTGACGGGGAAGGGTCCGGAGGGGGACGAAGCGATCCTGATCGATCCGGGTGAGGAACCCGCCAGACTCCTCGCAGCCATCGACGCCTCGGGGTGCGTCCTGAAAGCCCTGCTGGCCACCCACGGACACTTCGACCATGTCGGGGCGGCGGCCGCGGTCCAGGAAGTCCACGACCTGCCCCTTCTCTGCCACGAGGGCGACCTGCCGATCATCCGGGAAATGCCCGCCATCCAGACCGCCTACGGCTTTCTCCCCAGTGCGGTGCCTCGCTGCCGGCCTGATCTTTCCGACGGAGCCACCTTGCCGTTCGCCGGCGATATGATCCAGGTGCGGCATGTGCCCGGGCATTCCCCCGGTCAGGTCATGTTCATCCTGCCCGCGTCCTCGGGATCCGGACCCGGCTGCGCCATCGTCGGCGACTGTCTGTTCGCCGGTTCGATCGGACGCACCGACCTTCCCGGTGGGGACTTCGTCACCCTGGAAAAAAGCATCCGGGAGCGCATCTACACGCTCCCGGATGACACCATTGTGGTTTCGGGTCATGGGCCCGACACGACCGTGGGCCGTGAGAAAACGAGCAACCCCTTCGTCAGGGCCTGAAGCCCGGCGAAGGGAAACGAACTCAGCCTTCCTGTTCCTTGGCCAGTTCAGCGGCCTCCCGAATCTCCACCTTCTTCTTTTCCAGCTTCTGGTGCTTCTTCAGGAATTCCTTCTTGATCCAATCCCGGTAGAGGGAAGCGCCCAGGCAACCCGAATCGTAAGCGTAAATGCTCTGGGAGTTGGCCGGAGCCTCCTCGATCTTGATGTTGTTCGTGATGATGGTCTTGAAGACATCCGCAGCGCCGAATACCTGGCTCAGTTCACGCCGCACGGGCTTCTGCAGGGGCGTCCGGCCGTCCTTCTGGGTGATCAGGACTCCCAGCAGCCGCAACCAGACGTTCTGCCGCTCCTGGATCTTCTCGATAAGGGATTTCATCTGGTACAGGGTCGGCACCGCCAATCCGCTGCATTGGGTCGGTATAAGGGCGTAGTCCGCGGCCACGAGGGCATTCTGGGTCAGAACCCCAAGATTCGGAGGGGTGTCGATGATGATCCAGCCGTAGGAAGTGGCCAGGGAACCCACCACTTTGGACAAACGATCGTTGATCTGGGTCTTGGCCATGCTCTCCAACGAGGGGTTGGCCGGGAGGATATCGATGTTTTCGTCGTAAATGGTCGAGGCGACCCCGTCCTGGGGAGTGATGGCCCGGCGCAAAACATCGAAGATGCTGCGGGCCGGCGGCTCCCCATCCATCTTGCCCAGAAGGGTACTTGTGGCGCTGCCGTGGGGGTCCATGTCGATCACCAGGCAGGAGGAAGTGACATCACTGTAACGGGTCAGGCCGGCCGCGAGATTGATAGCGGTTGTCGTTTTTCCGGTTCCGCCCTTGTGGTTCACAACTGCAATGATATTACTCATTTAATAATCCCTTGGGTCGTTTCAAAGCCAAATCACAGGAAAACAGAGGTTGAGAAATATAGTCCCAAACTCTTGGTGGTGAAAGAAAAAAGGATCTCAAGCCGAGTTTCGTCCTCCAAAGGGGACATTAATTTTCCCTATCATCAGATGCTGGCCTGGATGCCGACCAGAAATTCAAAAAACAACAAGTGGTCCTCAGTGGTGTAATCCATCTGGGGTTGGTCAGGCAAGATGGATTGGGGAACGTAGTCCCCAACCGAAAACCCCGTTCCGGTCAGGCGGGCCTCGAGTCGCAGCCCCCAGATCTCTTGAAAGGAATGGAAATACCCCAGACCCAACCGACCTCCCAAATTGGTCTGTTCCAAGGCATCGGCGCGGACAGGCCCCAGGTGGCTGACCAGGATTGACGCCTGGACGAAAGGATAGGAAACGGCCCGAGCCAACCTGGCCTCCAGGCCAAGACCCAGGTTGAGGACCGAAATCCTGTCGAAGAGGAAAACGGCGCCCGTCTGTCCGATCAGGGCCTCTGCCGCCACGTCCATGCGGGAATATCCCAGGTCCGCCCGAACCGACCAGGCCTCGCCCAGGTCCCGGGCCAGGAACAGGCCGAAACTGAAGTTGCGGTCCAGGGAGGCGGTGAAACGTGCGGATTGGAATCCGCCGCCCGTGGCCGGGTCCCAGGGCACCGGAGGGCCGTCGACCACTTCCACCCGGAACAGGTCGCTCCCGCCCTGCAGGCCCCCGCTGACTCCGAGATGCCAACGACCGAGGTTCCGGCCCGTATTGCGGTCATTCAGTTGGGGGGTGGTTTCTTCCTCGGTCACCGGAGGAGGGGTCGGTTTGTGACGCCCGGTGTCGCTTCGGGATTGAGCCAAGGCCGTCACGGGTGAAACCAGGCCCAGAATCAATAGGATCGCGGCCAAAAAATGAGAGGTGGTTTGGTCAACCCGCAGGGTCATGAGAGTTGTGCATCCATCCTATGGCTGGGGACGTCGTGTGGAAAACGTGCTGGCCACCGCATCCATGCGCCGGAAGAAATTCATCTTGTCCATGCCCGGAGCGTAGACGAGAAGGTCAAGGCAGATCAACCGTCCGCGATCCTGGTCGGGAATGAAATAACACCAGAAGGCCCCGCCGCCGGAAAACTTGTTGCTGGTCCAGGCTCCCTCCAGTTTGACACAGGCCACTCCCCCGATCTCGGCGGGACTCCAGACGAAGGAGGAAGGAATGATCTCCTCGTTGTGGAGTTTTTCGCCCAGAATTCTCCTCACCTCGGTCAGGTCATCCCTATCGTCGAGCAGGGCTGCGAGGTCATCCGACTTCCGCCACGCCAAGCTGATGCCCCGCGAGGGCCCGTTGCGCATGAGTTCAAGACCGGGGTAACCATCGGGCTCCGACTGGTTCTGGTGGTAATCCACCGGAATTTCCATAAAGATCCCGTACCGGTTCCAGAAGGCGTCCATCAGGGCGGTGTTCAGCCCCTCGTATCGGTTACGCCGGAGAATGCGCTCGCGGTTGCTGTCTTCGAAAAGGTGGCGGATCTTCTCGGTGCTCCTGGCCAGAATGCTGCCCAGATTGTTGCGGTCCCGGGAAGCCACGACCACCACCAGTTGATAGGTGGACCAAGGATCGACGACCTTGACGATCCCCCCGCCTCCGGCCTTCAACTGCTCCCAGGCCTCTTTGGACATGAGCTTCCGGGCCGCCTTTTCCGCCCCGCCGCCGTCGCCGATGCGCACCAGAAACAGGGCGTTTTTGTAACCCTTGGCCAGTTCCCACTTGTCGGGGCCATAAAAATCGGGTTTGAAGAGGGTTTCCGGCTTGATGACGAAGATCTTCTCGAGGTTCATGCCCGACATGAACCGGTCGGTGAGGGGCCGCAGAGAATCGTCCGACACGACCACGGCCAGATCACCGTAGGATCCGGCCGCCATCAGGATGCCTTTTTCGCTGTCCATTCCGCACCCGGTGACCCACAGGCACGGAATCAGGAGAAATCCCGCCAGAAATCGCATCAATGCCGCATGCTCCCCGTTGAGGAACCGGGTCCGGACCCCGGAAGACTATTCCTGCTCTAGATCTAGGGCATTGGTGTCGATGGTGTCAAGTTGAGCCCCCATGCTCCGGATCATCTGTTGCTGCTGGAATAGCATCCGGTTCACCAGTTGCTTGTTCTGGATCCGCAGACGCTGGATGGTGCGCAGGTCTTCCATGTCGTGCCCGGACCACCCATGATCGAACAAACCAACGCCGCTGGATTTGGACGAGCCTCCCGCGGCCACCGGCCGCTGCATTCCCGGACCATAGAGGCCGCCCCGCCGAGACTGGTCGACGAACAGGGGAAGTCTGTCGGAGTCTCCCGCCCCGCGTGGGGTGGAACTGACGACACCGGAGGAGCCGCCACCGGAAACCGCCTGTCCCGCTTCGCGGGAATCATCCACCGGACCGATGAACACCGCCAGGGCAAGGACCGCAGCCATCCCCATGGCTGCGGCGGCTCCGAAATTCCTGAACCAATGCCACTTGTCCTGGTCCGTTTCCGCCCAAGGGTAGGCGGTTTCCCCGGCCGTACGCTGAAGCGTTTGGTTGAGCCGCAACTGGAGTTTCCACTCGAAATTTTCGGGCAGCTCCGGGGACGTGGCGGACATTGCCCGCCGGCCAAGAAGCAGATCCTCCCTGTACTCCCGGCAATCGGCGCAGGAGTCCAGGTGATTGGTGAGATCCACCGTAACATCCGGCGGCAGATGCTCGTCCATCTCCTGGCTTATGTAATCCCTCGCCTTGTGGCACCGCATGATACTCATCCTTTCGAACTCAATAATCCTTGCCTTTTTCCTCGGCGGCCCGGGCCTCGATCCTTTCGAGTTCCTGCAACAGGGTCTCGTTCTTCAGCATGGGCTTGATCAGTTGGCGGAACCTGTGCCGGGCCCGGTTGATCCGGGAACGCACCGTGCCGAGCTTCAAGCCCGTGACCTGTTGGATTTCCTCGTAACTGAGTTGGTCGACCTCACGCAGCAGGAAGGGGATCCTGTATTTTTCCGGAATCCTGCTGGTGGCTTCGTTGATCAGTGCGGCCAGTTCTTCACGGTGGATTCCCTCCGAAGGGTCGGCCGCCATGTCCGGGGGATCGACGGGCATCTCGTCGTCTTCCGGGGCGGGATTGAGACTGATCACCCTGGGTCGCCGTGACCGCTGACGCATCTTGTTCCGCACCAGATTGGTCGCAATGGTGAACACCCAGGTGGAGAACTTGGCGATCTCCCGGTATTTGGCCGCATGGATATAGACCCGGATGAGCGTTTCCTGGGTCAACTCCTCGGCCAGGGTCGGATCCTTGACCATCCTCAGGATGAAGCTGAACAGGCGGCCCTTGTAGCGAGCCACCAATTCATCGAAGGGCTTCTTCTGGCCCTCCTGGACCATGACGATGAGGTCTTCATCCCGGATGTCACGGAGTTCAACCCTGCGCGGAGCCGGTGTTCCGTTGAAATTTTCATCGCGCGACAGGTTCACCATTGTCTCCTTTGTCATCCTGACGGTCGGAACCGCATTGGATTTATAAACATTATGTGACCCGGAGTT
>CBDURF010000084.1:0-14434 GCA_965369705.1 uncultured bacterium | reverse complement strand
ATTCGTCCACCGATCAGCTGGTAGTTCTCGTGTCCCTTGCCCGCGACCACGACGATGTCCCCGGACCCCGCCTCGTCCAGGGCTGCTTCGATGGCTTCCCGGCGGTCGATCACCAATTCCCGGCCCACGGCCCGGGGTTCGGTGACCTCGTCGAAGCCGGCCATGATATCACGGCAGATTCCGCCGGGCTCCTCGCTGCGGGGATTGTCGGAGGTGATCCAGGCCTGGTCGCTTTCCCGGGCCGCCACCCGGCCCATGAGGGGACGTTTGCCCCTGTCCCGGTCCCCACCGCAACCGAAGACCACCAGCAGCCGGCGGTTGTTCAGCTCGTCACAGGCCCTCAATACGGCAGCCAGGGCATCGTGGGTGTGGGCGTAATCGACCACCGCCAGACCACCGCCCGGCAGGACGAATCTTTCCAGCCGGCCCGGTACCTGAGGCACCCCGCCGAGGGCCACGGCGCACTGGACGGGATCCAGGCCCAGGGCCACCCCCGCCGCCAGGGCCGCCGTGAGGTTCTCCACGTTGAACCGGCCCACCAGGGGGCTGTCAATGGCCAACCGGAGTCCCCGCCAATCCAACACCAGGCGGGTGCCCTCCAGTTTCAGGTCGGCGGTCAGGACCTGCAAATCAGCAGCTCGATCACCGGGCGGGGTCCGGGCGGAAAACCGCACCGTTTCGTGCCCGGCGGGGTCAAGGCCCGCCAGGTGGGGATCATCCTGGTTGAGGACGAGGACGCCCGGCCGAGCCGTGCCCTCCGCGTCGGCTCCGATCCGCAGGAACTCGATAATGCGGGCCTTGGCCGCAAGGTAGTCCGCGGGGTCCAGGTGGTAATCGAGATGATCGCGGCCCAGGTTCGTCATGACCGCCACGTCGAGGCCCAATCCCGCGGTCCGTTCCTGGTCCAGGCCGTGGGAGGAGAGTTCCATCGCCACGCTTCGGCAGCCGCCCTCCACCATGCGGCGAAGCCAACCGTAGAAGACCTCTCCCGGCGGCGTGGTCAGGGGCGCCGGCTCACGGACCCGGCCGTCCTCGTAGGAGATGGTGCCCAACAGGCCGCATGGTCCGTGCAGCCGGTTCAGCATCTCCCGCATCAGGAAGGAAACCGTGGTCTTCCCGTTGGTTCCGGTTACGGCGGCTGTCCACAAGTCCCGATCGGGATGACCGTTGAGGCGGCGGCTGAGCAGCGCCGGCAGGGGACGGGTTCGGTCCGCCAGGATCACGGCTCCGGCAAAATCGGACGGCGGGGTAACGGACTGGTCCACGCGGTCCTTCTGCAGGACCAGGGCCCTGCACCCGTTGGCGAGGGCATCGCCGACGTAGGCATGACCATCCCTGCCCGTACCCCGAACGGCCACGAACAGGACGTCCGGACCGGTCTGCCGCGAGTCGGAGGTGATCTTCGCAATGCTGGTTTCCGGATTTCCCGTCAGTTCGAGACCTGGTAGATCGGAACAGAGCCTACCGATGGTCACCGCCACGATGTCTCCATCTTGACGGTGATGGGGTGACCGCCGATGGCCCTGCCCGGTCTCTGGCTCTGGCGCACGGCATAACCGACGCCTTTGATGATCACGGGCACTCCCAAACGGGCGGCCAGACTGCTCACCTGGCGATTGCTCAAACCGCTGAAGTCAGGACACAGGGAAGACGCGGCGCCCCTTCCGCCCCGGGGATCGGCTACCGCCAGAGCCACCTGCTGGCCCGGCAGGCACCTCGTACCGGGCGCGGGGATCTGCTGGATGATCACACCGTCCTTTTCCGCCCCGGTCGTCCGGAAGCCGGCGGCGGCAAGCCGTTGGGCCCCCTTGGCCACCGACAGGTGAAGCACGTCGGGAACGGCCACCATCTCCAGTTTATCCGGGGGGGTGAACGTGGTGGTGCGGCCGCCCGGCACGTCCGTCAACCAGTCTGTGGAACGCCGGATCCCCTTGACGATTGAGGCGAACAGGGGCACCGCGCTCGTGGAGGCGTAGTGGTGTTCATACCGAGGCTGATCCAGGACAGTGATAATGACCAGCCGGGAATTCTCCAACGGAACGATTCCCGCGAAACTGGCAATGTAGGCGCCTGGCGTGTAACCCTTCCCGTCCACGCTCTTCTGGGCCGTGCCGGTCTTGCCGCCGGCGGTGATCCAATCCATTCCCGCGCCCTGTCCCGTGCCTTCGAGTACGACCCGGCCCATGGCTTCGCGCAAGAGTGCGGCCAAGGGCGGGGCCATGACCCGGCGCAAACGCACAGGCTCCATCTCTTCGATGATCCGGCCCCTGTCGTCCCGGATTTCCCTGATCAGGCGGGGACTGTAGAGAATGCCCCCGTTGGCCACGCTGCACACACCGAGGCCCAGCTGCAGGGCGGTGACCGCCACCTCCTGCCCGATGGCGATGGTCTGCATGGACCGGCCCGACCAGCTGACGACCGGGTGCAGGATGCCCGCCGGCTGCCCGTCGTAGGGCAGGGAGGTAACCTGCCCGAAGCCCAAGTCGGTTAGATCGCGGAACAGCTCGCTCTTGCGCAGATTGCCCACCGCTTTGCCCCAGTAGACGTTGCTCGACAAGGAAAACGCCTGCATCAACGACAGATTACCGTAGGAATGATTTCGGTCGTTGCGGACGTAGATGATGTAGCTCTGGTTGTTGTCGCAATTGAACACCGTGGCGGTGTCGATGGCGCTGTTGTGCAGCAGGGAAGCGGTCGAAAAGATCTTGAAGACCGAACCGGGTTCGAACTGGTAGGTGAAGTTGCGGTTGATCCAGAGGCCCGGGTCCCCGTGCTTGCCGCTCCGTGTCCCCAACAGGGGCCAACTGGCCGCGGCCAGGATGTCCCCGGTGCTCGGATCCAGGATCAGCACCGACCCCCCGATCGCCCCGCATTCCTTGACGCTGCGGGAAAGCTCTTCCTCGCTGATGGTCTGCAGTTCGGTGTCCAGGGACAGCACGATGCTCTGGCCGTGGGTGGCTTCCTCGATAATCACACAGCCCATCTTCTTGTGGGGATTCGCCGTGCGGATTTCCCGCGCCAGTCCCTGTCTTCCCGCCAGGTAGCGGTCGAGGCTGTACTCCAGACCAGTGGCCACGACCTGGTCGTTGTCGTGCCTGAAGAAGCCGATGAGCGAGGCCCCCACCCCGTCGGTCGGGTAGAGGCGCGCGTTCAGCAGATCCATGGTGACCGCCTGCTGCCCGTCGGTTTCAAGTCTGGACTTCTGCTCAGAGTTCAGCACCACATCCGAAGCCAGGACGACGTGGGAATTCCCCGCCCCGGCGATTTTTTTCTTGATGCGGGCCCGGTCTCCCTCCAGGACTTCGGCCAGCAAGACAGCCAGGGCGTTCGCATCGGTGACGCGCGATCCGGAGACCCCGATCCGCCAGGTGGTCACTGAGAGGGCCAAGGGCTGCCCGCGGTGATCGTACAGATTCCCCCGCTCCGCCTTGATGGGAATCGAACGCTCCCACTGCGGCAGCCCCTTGGCCCGATATTTTTCGTGTTCGAAAACCTGGATATGAACGATGCGGCCGGCCAACACGATGCCTACGACCACCATCAGAGTCCGCAGGATCCGGAATCGCCGGGCATCGTGACCGCCGTTGTTCATGGCCCTTCCCCCCCCGACGCCTCGGCCGCTTGTGCGTTGCGCGGCGTCAGGGAAACCATGGACCCCACCACCAGGCTCACGTGATCGCCGGCGGCCTGGGCGACGTCACCGCCGCCGAACCTGCTCAGAAACCTCCGCCAGCCGCCGGTTCCTTCATCCTCACAGACCTCATTCCGGCAAACGAGCACCAGCCCCGGATTTTCCGGCACCTCAAGGCCGATTTCCACTCGGGCCCGACGGGTGATGACCTTCGCGCTGGAAGCGGCGTTCCACCGGGTCAACAGCAGGCCGGACCCCGCCTCGAGGAATTCCCGCCGGGATTCAAGTGCTGCGATTTCCGTCCGCAGCCCGGTGGTCTGGTTGGAAATGAAAACGGACCCGGCCAACAGCAGGCCCAGACCCAAGGTGCCGATGATACCCAGGGTGACCTTGCCCCTGACCAGCCCCCGCCGGTGGGCCATGGCCCGGCTGCAGCGCCGGGTGTGCGGACCCGCGGGACATTTGAGGTTGATGTCGGGAATCCTCATTTAGTCACTTTCTTCCGACCCGGGTTCCTCCCGGGATCTCCCTGTTCCGACTCTGGTCAGATGATTTCCGCGGCCCGGAGCCGGGCGCTGCGGGCCCTGATATTGGCTGCCTCCTCCTCGGGCGAAGCCCTGACCGGCTTGCGGGTCAGCGCCTTCAAAAGGCGCCGGTGACCGCATACGCAAGCCGGCATTTCCGGCGGGCAAAGACAATCGCGCTTTTCCCGGTCGATGAACCGCTTTACCAGACGATCCTCCAACGAGTGATAGGAGATCACCACGAACACCCCCCCGGAGCGCAAAAGTCCCGGCAGCATGCCCAGGACTTCGGATAGCGCGTCGAGCTCCTCGTTGACGGCGATGCGCAGCGCCTGGAATACCCGGCTGAGGACCGGTTCCCGTTTCATCCCACGGGGCAGGACGCTTTCGATCACCTCGCGCAGCCGTCCCGTCGTGTCGATCGGCGTTTCCTCGCGGGCCCGAACCAGGGCTTTGGCGATGCGACGGCTCGCCCTTTCCTCCCCCCATTTCCAGATCAGGTCGGCGATTTCACTTTCCGAACTGCGGGCCAGCAGTTCCGCGGCCGTCTGGCCGTCCTCCTGGTCGAAACGGAGGTCCAAAGGACCATCCGCCCGATAGCTGAAACCCTTGGCCGGATCATCGATCTGGAACGAACTGACACCCAGATCGAGCAGGACGCCGTCAACCTTGTCCCAACCGACTTCGGCCATGGCGCGGTCCAGGCGCCGGAATGAGATCTGCATGCATTTCAGACGGTGGCGGTCGCCCGAGATCCGTCTGCAGGTTTCGACCGCCACTACGTCCAAGTCCAGCCCCAGGACTTCCGCCCCTGTTTCAAGCATGGCCAGACTGTGCCCCCCGAAGCCGAAGGTGCCATCGATGATCCGCTTTCCCTGCCCCGGCTGAAGAAGGCCGAGGGTCTCATCCTTGAGAACCGGGACATGCGGAACATCGGTCATGGCGCCCTGTCGGCGGGCGCCCCGCGGAGGAGGCGCCAGGTCGAGGGTCCCATGGGCGTCGCGCCCAGTTCACGGTCCCAGTCTTCCATGACCAGGATCGCCTTGAGATAATCGCTCCAACCGTGGAGAAACAGTTGATGATGATGGTCGCGCAGCTTGCGGTTCCAGATGAGAAGGCTGTGAGTCGCCCGGTAATCCAGATGGGTCAGCCGTTTCCCGTCCAGAATGATCCGGCAGCCCCGCCCCACAAGCCGGGGCGCGACCCGGCTGATCATCCGATCTACACCCTGTCGGTCCAGAATCCCCGAGAGAGCGACCCAGACAGCCCTTTCCCTGTGTCTGACTTCGATCTCCAATCGGCTGCCCGTGGCCTCCTGCCATACGAGCTGCCGGGTCAACTCCCTCGGCATGCGGGCTCCTTCCCTGGTGACGCCCCTCCTTGGGCACACCCCAGATGCAATTCTACAACCCTGCCATCCTGAAACCGTGTCGGGCGGGCGCCGATCCGTCAGCGCCCCGTCGCCCGACTCTATCCGGCCGGCCTCCTTGCCGCCGGGCTTCAACCGCTGAATGCAGGTCAGCGGTAGAATTCATCCATGAAACCGGAATCCACCTCGTTGGATCCGGAGTTCAACTGAGCCAGGGATTCGGGATCCCACAGCTCCATGTAGTTCCCCATCCCCACCACGGTGATCCTCCTGCTGATGCCGCACGCGGCCAGGGTCTCGGCCGAAACGGCCACCCGGCCCTGGCTATCGGGTTCCACCACGGTGCTGGCCAGGGACATCTTGCGCATGTTGGCCCGTAATTGCGGCCCGGCATCGCCCTGGCGCATGCGATTGAAATTGGTGATCCAGACCGCGTAGGGCAGCAGGCTCAGGGAGCCGTCCGCCCCCTGGGAAACCACGTATTTCTCCTCGACCGGAACCGAGCCTCCCTGCCGGAACCGGAACGGCAGCGCAAACCTGCCCTTGGCGTCCACCGCACGGGTATAGGACCCGTGAAAGGTGAAGGCCGGGGCCTGGTTCTCGTTTGCCGTCGTGTCGAAATCCATGGTCATTCAGATTTCCGGTCGTTCCGGGAGAATTCGCGGCTCAATAAGGAATTAATGGCGGGTTAGTTCGCTTCCTTGCGGTTTTTGGCCGTTCCTTCGGCCCCCGCCATCAATTCCGCTGGTCCACAATTTCCCCCACAAATCACTTTTTTTCACCACCCATCACCACCGGAGAATAACTGGCCCCCACAGGGGTGTCAACCATCATTGTAGAAAAAAATCATTTTTTCCAGGGGTGGCTCCGGGAGGATGGCAATTCACCCAAACTGTTGTAAATATGGGAGTTGAGAAAGTTGACAGGCCTTCAGCCGTGGAGGCGGGCAGGCGTCACGTCCGACCGAGAATGAGGCAGCGCAGGGACATCCGGGTGACCTGACGGAAACGCGCCAGCATCACCGCCGAACCGCAGGCATAGGCGATGCTGCTGGCCCAGGCGGCTCCCACCGGGCCGTGACCGGGAATGAGCAGGACTCCGGCAACGACATTGACCACCACGGTCAGAACGCTGGCCTGGGTATTCCAGTGGGGCTTGCCTCGGCCGATGAAGTCGCCGGCAAGAACGACCCCCGGCGCGAAGGCGACGATACCCGGCAGCAGGGCCCGCAAGGCCATCCCCGAAGCCTGGTACTCGCCTCCGGCCAGCAGAGAAAGCAGGGGCTCGGCGAGAATAAAAAGGGGCAACCCCGCGGCCAGCGTCAACAGGATACCCATCCGCACGGCGCGCGCCGCGGTCCGGTCGCGTTCGGGATCCGAGGCGTGGGCCGCCGAGCTGTGGACCAGCAGCGGGGTCAAGGCGCCGGGCAGCAGCCAGAGCATCTCCCCCATGTAGACCGCGATGGAATAGATCCCCACCTCCGCCGCGCCTCGGTAGTATTCCAGCAGCCCCTGATCCAACCGCAGGAGCAGAAAGTACGCGACGGCGGAAATCTGGCCGAGCCAGCCGCGCCGCAGGTTGTACAGGATGAGGCTCGGCAAGGACCGGTTCGCCAGATCGGCGGGGATGTCATCGGAAACATCTTCGGGAAAACCGGTCCGGCCGATGAATTCCCGGATGGATACGGCCTGGGTTTCCGGAGCGGGACGACGGGTCTCCCGCAACAGGATCACCAGCATGGCGAGCATCCCGGCCATCTGGGCCAGAGCGAACACGCCCACCGAACGTCCGAAGGTCAGGGTCCCGGTCAGGGCCAGCGCCAGGATCAGCACCAGATGCCCGAAGGCGCGGCTCCCATTGACCACCGCACCCACGACCAGCCGGCCCCGGGCCAGCAGGTCGTAGGAGAAAATATCGAAACCAAGGAAGCCCGTCGCGGCCACGGCGGCCAGGTAACCCAGGCCGGCGAACCAGCCCAGTCTCCTTTGCAGCACCTCCGCGGGATCGCCGCCTGCGGACCACCACGCCACCAGCACGAACACCGCGATCATGCCCAGGGCCCAGATCAGCTGGGCCTTCAGCATCCGGACCAAGGGGACCTTGTCCTGGCGCAGCGGAGGCACGGCCGCCAACCCCATGCCGCCCCCCAGCAGGGCGGCCAGCAACATGGCCATAGCCACGGTCAGGCTGTAGTGCCCCTGACCCTCGGGTCCCAGGGTCTTGGCCACCAACAGGACCACCACGGCATTGGCCAGGACCTGGCCCACGCGGCTTAAAAGAATCTTGGCCCCGGCTTCGACCAATTTCATGATCGCATCCCGTTCCGTACTCCGGGCCCGGAGTCGTGCCACCTTTCCGGCGGCAACCCTCCCCGTTTGCTCCGCCAGATATTCCGTCCCGTCCTCAACAGTCCGACGGCTGACGAATCCTGGACGTAAAGCCCCCGCGTCTGCAGGTCCGCGCCGAAATATTTCTTGAAACCGGTCAGGGATCCCGCACCGCCGCTGCCGCCCAGATCCAGCCACGCGGCGCCTCGCCGGCAGGCTTCCACCATGTCCCCCCAGAAGCAGAGCGTGGCCGGGAAATGCGTCCGAGCGTACTGGGGATCGGTCACCCCGTTCCAGGCCAGGACCCTGTCACCATAATGCAGGTTCAGGTGTCCGCCGATGACCTTGCCTTCCAGGCGGACGCAGGTGAAGAAGACACGGCCGTCGCCGTCCCGCAGCAGGGCCTGCAAAAGAGGCTGAGGGACCGGCTCGATGCCCCAGTGGCGGGCGGCCTGGTCGTATATCCGGTAGTATTCCCCGAGCAGCATCGCGTCATCCGTGGCGAAGACCTCGGCCCCCCGCCGCAGACCCCGGTTGCGTTCATTGCGCTTGTTCATGACCAGCCGGTCATTTTCCACCCGGTCGATGCCGCCGCTCAGGGAAACGACCGCCGTCGGCGCGTCCTTCCGGGCCCAGGCGGAACGGCCGCGCATCAACGGACCAAAACGCTCTTCCCGGACCGGGCTCAGGACCATGGCGCAGGAACCCAGGAGCCCCCGGCGCTGGGCCGCCAGAACGTCGACCAACTTGCCGAAGACCTGGTTCTGGTCGGCGACATCGAGATCCCCGGCGACCACCGGTCCCCCGGACGTACCCTCGAAGCTGCTGTCCAGCCGCCTGAAATCCAGAGGCAACCCCAGGACCCTCCGGGTGGAAGTGCGTCCGACCGCACTTAAACCGCCGACCAGGTCGCCGGACCGGCGAAGGCTCAGCCAGACCGCCCGGGCGCCGGGCAGGTGACCGCAGACGGCATCGATCCAATACTGGGTGTGGGTGTATTCCGCGGCAGGATCCCGGGACAGCAGACCGGCCCAATCTTCCGGAGCCCGGTCGGAAATTTCGAGGCTGAACGGGTTGCCGTTGTCGCGGGAACGGGTCACCGGGTTCTCCGCTTGACGCTCCCGGTCACCACCTCGATCACATCCTCCACATCGGAGTCCGACATGCCGGGAAACAGAGGCAGACTGACCGCCTCGAGGTAGTACTTCTCGGTTTCCGGCAGCAGGGGGGCGAACTCGGCGCCCTCGTCCCGATAGGCCGGGTGATGATGCAGAGGGATGAAATGAACCGAGCTGCCGATCCTGTTGGCCGTGAGGTCCTGGATCAGTCCGTCCCTGCCCCCGTCGATCACCGCCGGATCCAGGCGCAAGATATACAGATGCCAGGTGTGGGTCGCCCATTTCGCCTGACGGGGCACCGTGACCCCGGGTAGATTCACGAAGGCTTCGTTGAAGCGCAGCGCCACTTCCTTCCGCCGCGCCATGAAGGCGTCCGACCTGGCCAGTTGGACCAGGCCCAGCGCCGCGGCGGGATCCCCGAGATGGAACTTGTAGCCAAGGGCCACCACCTCGTAGTACCACCGCCCCTTGTCACCGTAACGCTGCCAGGCATTGCCGTCCATCCCGTGGAAACTGAGCAGACGGAGCTTGTCGGCCATCTCCTGGTTGGCGGTGGTCACGAGCCCGCCGTCGCCGGTGGTGATGCACTTGGTGGCGTAGAAGGAAAAGACCGTGGCGTCGCCGAAACCGCCGATGCGCCGGCCATCGACCGCGGCCCCGAAGCTGTGGGCGGCGTCCTCCATCACCATGATACCGTGTTCACCTGCGATGGCGATGATTTCCTTGATGCGGCAGGGGTGTCCAGCCAGGTGGACGGGGATGACGGCTCTGGTCCGCGGCGTTACGGCGCGTGCGAAGGCCTCCGGGTCCAGTCCCAGGTTATCCGGATCCATGTCCGCCAGTACCGGCCTGGCGCCGCAGTGGATGACCGCCGTCAAGGTGGCGATGAAGGTCATGGCGGGCAGGACGACTTCGTCCCCAGGTCCGATGCCCATGGCCTTGAGGGTCAGGAACAGGCCCGCCGAACAACTGGCCACCGGCACCGCGCACGGTACCTCGAGATAATCCGCACAGGCCTGGCCGAATTCCCGCACCTTGGGGCCGTAGGTCAACCAGCCCGAGCGCAGGACCTCGGTCACCGCCGCAATTTCTTCCTCGCCCACGTCCGGTTTGAAAAACGGCAGGGACTGGTCCCGATTTATAAAGACATGCCCGTTGCTGTCGGTCATTACATCTCCGTACCAAAAGACTGTGTGAACTCCGCGGCACAGTCACCGGCCTGACCGGTCACCGGACCACGGCCAAGATTCTCGTGGTGGTCAGCCCGCCCGTGGTGATCTTCAGGATGTACATCCCGCTGGTCACGGGGTTGCCCCGAATGTTGTCACCCTCCCAGAATCCGGTGTCTTCGGCAACAGATTTGTCCTTGAGCACCGTTTGACCTTCGACGTTGTAGATGGCCACCCGGACCGTCTCGTCCGGCAGCCCGCCGAGTTTGAGCTGCCGCGCAGACTCGCCCGGGGTCCAGGGATTGGGATAGCAGTAGACGCTTTTGAGGGGATCCTCCCCCGCGTCGGAACCCGGCCCCGAGCCGACGGTGATGAGGGTGGTCCCCTGGTCGGAGCTCAGCAACATGCGCCGGCCGAAACGGGAAGGGACGATCTTGGCGTAGGTGTTGCCCGGCAGCGGGGCGATCACGTTGGGCGAATAGAGAACCCCGTAGGTGGGGTTGGCCAGGTAGTTCGGCAGATCGATCCAGGCGGAGATCAAGGCGTCGTCCCCGCGTGGGCTGACCCGGTTCAGACCGGTGGCCGTGGCGACCCAGACGTCGCCGTTGGCGTCCACGGCGATGTCCATCACGTTGCCGTTGACCAGGCCGTCGATCGCGGCGCTGATCTTCTCCTGGAAATCAAGCTTGACCGTGGTCTTGATGGAGGTGCCGAACCCGATCTCGTAGGTGAACTGGACGAGGCCGTTGCCGCCGGCCCACAGGGATCCGTCGCGGCCCAGCGCCAGGCCCACGGTTTTGGTCGGCTTCAGGGACGTGCCGGGAAAATCCGTCACGGGGTCGTACCAGACGTCGTCACTCTGGTCGAACCAGGTCAACGGATCGTTCGGACCGGCGTCGGGCCCGTTGATGTCCCACCGCACCAGGCCCCCGTCCTCCACCGCGAACCAGATGATGTCGGGTCTTTCGACCAAGGCGTCCCAGACAGAAGGCCCCAAACCGAGTCCCTGATCCATCGGCGGCAGGACCCAGCTGGCCGTTTCGGCCCAGTTCGCGGGATCCGCCAGCACTTCGACCCTCTGTGCGTCGTATTTATCGTGCATGACGATCAGGGAACCGTCGGGATGGACCACCAGGTTGACGATGCTCCGCCCCTGCAGGCCGGAGTTGTCGGGATCCATCAGGTCGGTGGTTCTGGTTGTGGGATCAAACTTCAGAACCCCACCGCCCGCGTATTGCCCGGCGTAAATCTTGCCATCCGGAGCGGCGGCGATGCCCAGAACCGGTCCCAGACCGGGAAAGAGGTTCAGGGTGTCGTTGGCGGCGTGGGGCCGTTCGAAGATGAAGAAGAAGGAATTGTCCCGCGCATCATAACGGGAGATCTGAAAACCGGACGATTCCCCCATCCAGGCGTGGCCGTCGGCCCCGAAGGCCACGCCATTGCAGCTGACCACCTGTGTGGCGACATCGACAACCGAATCGAATTCGTCGCCGGTCAGGCGCCGGCCCAGGTAGTTGTAGGTCAGCTTGCCGCCGGGGGTAGCCGATTCCACGGGCCCGCCGATCCAGAATTCCTCCCCCGCGTCGATGGCTGAACACTTGGGATAGGGCAAGGCGATGGGACTCCAGGCGGTCCCGTCGTATTCGCTGAGAACCCCGCTCCCATCCGGGTTCAGGCCGAGGGCATAGACCTTCCCGGCGGAACTGGTGATATCCACCACCCGGGTTCCGATGGTCCCCAACAGCAACCAGGTCTGCCCGTCGGGATCCCACTGGTGGACCCCGGCGTTGCTGGCCGCCAGGAGGTTGCCGTCGCCATCCAGGGTCAGGTCGTTGATCACCAGATTCGTCAGGCCCGCGTTCTGATCAGTGAATTCGTTGTTCGCGAAGCGGGAGATTCCGACGGGTGTCCCCACGAACAGATCGTCCTGGAACATCTGCAGGGTGATGACGTCGTTGGAGATGAGGCCGTCCTGCTCGGCGGTGTAGATGTTGCCCGAAAGCCCGCTGTTGATCTGGCCGAGGCCCTGGCCGAACATCCCGTAGAAGACCCGTTCGCCGCCGCCGATGACCGTACCGGTGACCGCGGTGATGTCGAGGCTGCCCAGGTTGTTGGTGTACTGCCGGAATTCCGGAGCGGCGTCGAGATTTGTGACCCGGGTCAAGCCCGCGCCCCGCGTGGCGATCCAGACGTGCTGCCCGGTCCAGGCCATGTCCGTGATGTGGTTGCCGGAAAGATCCTTGCCCGAGGTCCACCGCTCGGTCGCGAGCGGATCCTCCCGGTCCCAGACGATAATGCCGCCGCCGTTCAGGCCGCGCAGCACCTTGCCTTGGTGTTCCAGCAGGGCGGTGGTATTCCGGGCGGGAAGCACCTGCTCGAAAGTCGGTTCGGCGGCCCGGGCGTGACCCGCGAGAAGGCCGGTGATCATCAGTGCGACCAGCAACAGGGCGAGACCTCGGGTCCTGCCCGAACGGCAATGCCTGCAAGCGGAAAATCTCATAGTCAGGAAACCTCTCCACGGGAACCGGCCTGGCCGGCCGCCCCGTCGGGTGTCGTACCGGCCGTATCGCCGCCGCTGCCCAGGGTGCCGAAGCCTCCCGGATCATTCCACAGTTGTCGTAATTGAGCGGTGAGGGTGCCCGCAGCTCCCGCGGGCCCGCTCCGGCTCCAGGGACCGGTCAAACCCGGTGGTCGGGGCTCGCCCCGCCAGAAGGCGAGGACTGCTCGGGGATCACGGGGCGCATCGACCCGGCCGGCCGTCAGGGGCCGGGGACCGACGAGGGCGATTCCACCCCTGAGCAGGGCGCCGGCCAGAGCCCATTGCCAGGGCAGGGCCAGGACACGTCCGGTAGCGGACACCGCCAGGGTCAACCGGGGGTGATGTCCCCAGAGATCGGATATCCGGACCCCGCTCAGACGGCCCCTTCCCGAGGGAATCATGACCAGGCGGAACCAGAGCCAGGGCAACAGCCCCACCAGCCCCAATATAAGACCGGCGGCCAGCGACAGCAGACGACCGCCGAGGGCCCGGACCGCCATCCCGCTGCCCGATCCCTTCACGGCGCTCAAGACCCCGCCGAACACTTCGGCCCGGGCCCCGGCCGCCAGCAACCACACATCATCCACATGCCACCGGAGCCGAACCCGCAGGCGGCGCAAAGCGGCCAGGGTGGTCCAGGCGGCGTCGCCCCCGGCGGGCCGATCCCAGAACACGACCTGCGAGATCCGGTAGCGCTGAACCACCTCGAGAATCTCCCGGTCGGGACCGAGCCAGGGAATATCGCCACCACCCAGGGGCGGCAACCCGCCGCCGTCAGGTCCGTCAGCCACGTAGCCGGCCACATCCACCCCCTGGTCCGCCAGATCACCGGCACCGGCCAACCAGTCCCGGATCCGGCGGGGTTCGCCCGACAGGAGGGTCCGTTCCAGGGAAAGGCGTCCCTGTTCAAGGCGCCGCAGGATCCGGCGGAACATCTCCTCGCCGGCGGCCGTCATCACCGCCAGCAGGGGAATGAACATCAACAGAACGGCCCGGCTGATGACTTCGAGGTGCCCCAGGTACGTGCTGGCCAGCAGAAGGACCGCCACGACACCGATCTGTTGCAGGTGCTCCGGCAGGGCCCGGGCGCCGCGGTGTCGGCCGGGTCGATAACGGCCGGTCATCAGGAAGGTCAACGAGGCCAGCAGCCAGGTGAACATCAGCAGAGGTATGTATTCGGCCACCGGATACAGGGGTTCGGCGAATAGACCTTCCATTGTGCCCCGCAGGGCATAGGCGAGACCGAAAGCCGCCGTCAGGCCGGCCATGTCCAGGGTCCACAGCAGGAACACCAGCAACGGGTCCCGCCATTTCTTCATCAGCCAGACCAACATCCCCCACTTTTCGTAGAAGGAGATCAGGCTGCCCAGGTGGAGCCAGAAGGACTTGCTGAACTTTCCCTGAGCGCTGTCCCGGCGGTGATGGTGCACGAAGCGGGCATCCGGGGTGTACTGGACCTCGAAGCCGGCCTGCCACATGCGGAAACACCAGTCCACATCCTCGAAATACAGGAAGAATCTTTCGTCCATGGGCCCGGTGCGCTCCATGGCCGACCGGCGCGCCAGCATGCAGCCCCCGAGAACCCAGTCCACCGGGCGGCTTGACTGGTGATCGAAGTCATCCATCAGGTGCAGATGGACCGTCCGGCTGTCGGGGAAAATCTTGCCCAGGAGGGTTCGCCTCAGCAGCAGGGTCTTCAGGGTGTAGAAGCGACGGCAGGAATTCTGGATGGAACCGTCGGTATTCAACAGTTGGGG
>CBDURF010000083.1:0-14537 GCA_965369705.1 uncultured bacterium | reverse complement strand
GTCCAGGGCGCCGGTCAAAGCGTCCTGGGCTTCCCGCCAGACGTGGGCGACGGCGCAGGTTTCGACATCCTGGCAGGGATCAACCATGCGCAGGCAGTGGTTCAACACGATGCCGCCCTCGCAGATCTCGACAATTTCACGCAGAGTGATTTCTTTGGCTGCGCGGCCCAGGCTGAATCCGCCCTTGACCCCACGGTGGGACTTGACCACGCCGGCCTGGGCCAGCATCTGGAAGATCTTGGCGAGAAACGCTTCGGACACTTGGCAGGCGCCAGCGATGAGCTTGAGTTGGACCGGAGCATCCTCGTTACGGCGGGCAAGTTCCTGGAGACCTCGAATCGCGTATTCGGTCTGTCTGGTTATCTGCAGCATCTGGGACCTTTCCTTGGTATGACCCTGTTCCTGAGCGTCTCCCTGGAACTAAATAGGACTATAAGGGGATTGTTGTCAAACGATGCTCTTTGCTGCGATAACAAGACTTTTATTCACCAAATTCGAAACCGGTTGACCGAGGGTCGACCAACGACAAAACCGGGCAACCGGGAGCGAACCATCTTTTGCCCCTACGGAAACCGAAATCCCACCGTTCGACCCGGATTTTGTCATTTGGAGCGGATCATCGCAATCCGAGAACGTGCCTCCGGAAAACCGCAAGCCGTAGACCTGCACAACCAGCCGGTACCTGGTGATGGTGTGACGGAACTTCCCCAGCAGGGCGGGATCTTCCCCTCCGGGGACGGGCTCCAGACCGGGAATCGCCTCCAGCCACGGTCGCCAGATACTGCCCGGCCAGGCCGGCCCGCCGCCGGAAGGATCCGGTAGCCAGGGAGTCGAGGGTAGACCCCACAGCCCCTTGTGCAGACCCGAGACATCCCGCCTGACCGGCGCCGGGCTGCCCTCGGGAACAACTGCGGGGCCACTCGCGGGCGGCATCAGAAACACGTGGTCACGCCAGGCGAGGACCAGCAGCCCCAGCTGAACCCGGATCATTTCGACGGAAACCTTGGGCGCAGGGATCAGATTCGTCGTCCCGGCGCTGCCGGCTCGGCACAGGTTCCGGACCGGACATTCTCCGCACCGGGGAGTCGAGGCCCGACAGATCAGCGCCCCCAGTTCCATCAAGGCTTCGTTCCAGTCCCCCGGGCGGTCCTCGTCCACCAGCAGGGCGCCGAACCTGTCCAGGTGCGCCGGCCGGAGGTCAGCCAGCACCAGCGGCGCGGCGACGAGCCAGCGGGACAGGACCCGCCGGGCGTTTGCATCAAGGGCCGGCACCCTCAGCCCCAGACCGATACTGGCGATGGCGCCGCCGGTATAGGGTCCGATCCCGGGCAATTCGAGCCAACCTTCCCTGTCACCCGGAAGTTTTCCGCCCCTGCGGGCCACCACCGTTTTCGCTGCCTCGTGGAGTTGGCGGGCCCGCCGGTAATACCCCAGTCCCGACCACAGCGACAGAACTTCCTCCCGGCCCGCGGCAGCCAGGGCCCCCACGTCGGGGAATACCGCGAGAAATTTTTCCCAGTAGGGAACGACAACCGCGACGGTTGTCTGCTGCAGCATCACCTCCGAAATCCAGGTCCCGTACAGGGACCTTCGCCGACGCCACGGCAAGGGCCGCCGGTTGCGATCGAACCAGGACAGCAGAAGGGACCGGAACCGTTCCGGGCTGTCGGACAGGAAGACATCGGCGGGTAGGTCGGACTTCAAGAACCGAAACTCCCAACGGTTCGGGTAAGGGGCGCGGATCGTTCGCCCGTTGACAAATCCGGGGACCGGGAGTAAGCATTGTGACCGTTGTTACTGGTCAAGGCAACCCCGGTACGGTAGACGACAAGGAGAGGCTCATGTCCGTTCAAACCATTCCAGAACTCTTCCTCACCGCGGTTCGCGAATTTCCCCGCCCCGATTGCTTTTCCTACCGGGACGATTCGGGCCAGTACGTCGACGTCTCCAGCGAGGAAGCCTTGCGCCGGGTCAAGGCCCTGCGGATGGGCCTGAAATCCCTGGGAGTCCAGCCTGGCGACCGGGTGGCCCTGCTTTCGGAAAATCGGATCGAATGGGCCCTGGCCGACCTGGGCAGTCTTTGCGCCGGGGCCGTCACGGTGCCCATCTACCCCACCCTCCTGCCGAATACCATCGAATTCATCCTCAGTGAATCCGAACCCGTGGCGATTTTCGTCTCCGACGAGGAGCAGGCGGCCAAGATCCACCAGATCCGCGACCGGCTGCCTACCCTGCGGGATGTGATTTCCTTCGACCGGACCAGCCTGCCCGACATCATGACCTTCGACAAGCTGAAGCAGATCGGACAGAACCTCCTCGAGGACAACCCCCCGGCCCCGCGGGACGAATGCGTCGACGTGGACAAGGATTCCCCCTGCAGCATCATCTATACCTCCGGCACCACGGGCGATCCCAAGGGGGTGGTCCTGTCCCACTGGAACTTCGTTTCCAACGTGCTGACCATCAAGGACCAGGTACCAATCAGCTCGGCCGACCGTTGCCTGTCCTTTCTGCCTTTAAGCCACGTCCTGGAAAGGATGGGCGGCCTGTTCACCATGCTCTCGGTCGGCGCGGGCATCGCCTACGCCGAAAGAATGGACACCGTGCCCCAGGACATCATGGATGTCCAACCGACCTTCATGATCAGCGTGCCCCGTCTGTACGAAAAGATCTACGCCAAGGCCATGGCCACCGCCGCCGGGGCGGGTTTCCCCAAGAAGAACATCTTCTTCTGGGCGAGGGACATCGCGATCAGCCAGGCCCGGATGAAGGCCGACGGCCAGGAGACCGGGGCCTGGTTCAAATTCCAGTACGCCCTGGCGGACAAACTGGTGTTCGGTAAGTTGCGCGCCAAGCTGGGCGGCCGGATCCAGATGATGATTTCCGGGGGTGCTCCGCTCAACATGAAGATCAACCAGTTTTTCAACGGGGCGGGTCTGAACATTCTCGAAGGATACGGCTTGACCGAAACCTCCCCCATCCTGACGGCGAACACCTTCGAGAATTTCCGTTTCGGCAGCGTGGGCAAGGCGATTCCCCATACGGAAATCAAGATCGCCGAAGATGGGGAGATCATGGCCCGGGGGCCCCAGATCATGCTGGGATACTACAAGAACGAGGCCGCCACCCGCGAAGTGCTCGACGAAGAGGGTTGGCTGGCGACGGGAGACATCGGCCATCTCGACGAGGACGGCTTCCTGTTCATCACCGACCGTAAGAAGGACCTCATCGTGACCGCCGGAGGCAAGAACATCGCTCCCCAACCCATCGAGAACCGGTATGTCGCCGACAAGTACGTTACCCAGACGGTGGTCATCGGCGACCGCCGCCAATACCTTACCGTCCTGATCGTCCCCAACTTCGAGATCCTCCAGGAGTTCGCCTCGAGCAAGGGAATCAGCGCCATGGGGCAAATCGACCTGGTCCATCATCCCGAGGTCAACGCCCTGTTCGAGAAACTCATGAACGAGATGAACAAGGATCTGCCCGGCTTCAGCCAGATAAGGAAATTCGCGCTCCTGGAAAGGGAATTCACCCTGGAAGACGGCGAACTGACGCCCACCATGAAGATCAAGAGATTCGCCATCAACCGGAAGTACAAGGACACCATCGACACCATGTACCCCGCTTCCCTGGACGTGGAAGACGACTGAAATGGGTGGATCCCTCGAGGCCCGCCAACCAACGCGCAGGGAATCCCCGTGGACCAGGCCGATGGTCTGCACGACCGTCGGGTTGGTCGGCAATATCCTGTTGTCCGGCGGCAAGCTCGCCTTCGGGGTGATCGCCGGATCCGCGGCGCTGGTCGCCGACGGCTTCCACAGCCTGGCCGATGTGCTCAGCGACGTGGGAATCCTCCTGGCCCTGAAGGCCTCTATCCGTCCGCCCGACAAGAACCACCCCTACGGACATCACAGTTTCGAAACGCTCGGCGCCACGCTGGTCGCCTTGTTCATGCTCATCACGGCGGTGATGATCGGCCGGGAAGCCATTGAGAATCTCATCAACGGCACCTTTTTGCATCCCCAGCTGCCAGCGCTGCTGGCCACGCTCGTGGCGGTGATCATCAAGGAGGTCATGGCCCGCTACACCCTGTTCGTCGGGCGGCTGCACGGCAGCCCCGCGCTGCTGGCCAACGGCGCCATGCACCGGTCGGACGCCATCAGTTCCCTGGCGGCGGCCGCAGGCATCGGCGGGACCATGCTCGGTTGGCCCTTCCTGGACAGCGTCGGCGCCCTGGTCATCTCGCTCTTCATTCTCAAGATGGGCTGGGACCTGATGCGGGAAAACGTCATGGCCCTGATGGACACGATGCCCGACGAAGAGTTGGTGGGCGAGATACGGGGCGCCGCCCTCGCGGTGGCCTGCGTCCAGGAAGTGCGCGACCTGCATGTCCGGCAGAGGGGGTCATGGTTCATGGCCGATCTGCGGATCGCCGTCCATCCGGATCATACCATCGAGTCCGCCCACAACATCGCCCACGCCGTCGAGGACCGGGTCCGCGAGGAGGTGGGCCGGGTAGCCAGGGTGTTTGTCCACGTCGAACCCGGCGCGCGCGGTCAGGGGTTTGACTGCCCGGAAATCCCTGGGACGCCGCAGGCGTGACCGGCGTGGCCGATCACTTCCGGTCCGCGCGATTTCCAAGGACCACGGTGAAATTCAGGGTTCGACCCTCGCGTTCGACCCGGACCTCGACCAGGTCACCCGGCCGATGGGATCTGAGGGCCCGGGTAAAGGTCGGTAGATCCTCGACCGGCGTCCCGCCGAGCATGACCAGGACATCGCCCTTCTGAAGACCCGCCCGGGCGGCAGGACTGTCGTCGAAGACCCCGGCCAGTTTGTAACCTACGATCTCTTCAGTGAAATCGGGCAGAGACCCGAACCAGGTATCGCGGTTCTGGCCCTCGCTCTCACCCTGGCGAAGGTTCTTCCCGGAAACCATGACCCAGGGCAGTTCCCCGGAATGATCCCGGATGAGGCGCAGCAGACGATCGGAATAGGCGGTCACCGTGGCCATGGCCTCGAAATCGAGGGTGGGCCAGTCGTCGGTCGGACGGTTGTATTCGGGATAGGCTCCGCCGAAAATGAAGAGGACGGGAATCTCCCGGGTGTTGAAGGACATGTGGTCGCTGCCGGACCATCCGCCCTGGGCCAGGGAAAGCTCCAACTGTCCCGTTCCGGCGGAATCGACCAGGGCGGCGAAGGAGGGGGTTGTCCCCACGCCGCTGACGTACAAACGGTTTTCCGTCAGCTGCCCGACGGTGTCGAAATTGATCATGGCATCCACGCTGTCCGGGGCAACCGGCAGATGGGACACCATGTACCCCGACCCCTGCAGACCGACTTCCTCGGCTACGAAATTGGCGAACATCACACTGCGTCGATCGCCGGAAGCGTCCCGGTCCACCCCCGCCAGACGGATCAGTTCGAAGACCACCGACACGCCGGAGGCGTTATCGTTGGCGCCCGGATAGAAGTCGCCCCTGGCCGGGGGCGATGTGGGACCCTCGGCGGGGGTTACCCGGCCGAGATGGTCGTAGTGGGCCCCGACCACCACGTAACGGCCGGCCAGCCGTCCGCTCCCCCGCAGGACACCCGCG
The DNA here is from genome assembly GCA_965369705.1 of uncultured bacterium. Classification (GTDB taxonomy): domain Bacteria; phylum Krumholzibacteriota; class Krumholzibacteriia; order LZORAL124-64-63; family LZORAL124-64-63; genus JAGLCY01. The sequence goes on along the minus strand of CBDURF010000083.1, from coordinate 8,937 downwards.
ACGTTGCGTCCCGTTTTCCCGTCGAGTTCCTCACCTGCCCAGCCTTTGCCGGACAGGGGAACTTCCTGGAACCAGGACCCGTCGAAAGCGGGTTCGAGACCGAGTCCCTCCATCCAGGCCGCGAGGGTTTCGGCGGCGGCCTCGGCTTCCGGGGTGCCGCTGGCCCTGCCGGCCAGAGCCGGATCCGTCAGGACAACCGCGCGGAACTTGAGATTTTCCGGGGATGGTTCCGCCGTCGCGGCGCCCTGACTGTCGGACGGGCAACACAGGATGGCCAAGGCAACCAGGCTGACCGCAACGAGGCGCAGGCTGTTCATCGGGATTCTCCTGACAGTATGGTGCGGAATGATTCAACGGCCCCGCAGAAAACCTGGAAATGGCCGCTGAAAACGGAAAGATGGCTCTCCATGTCGAGCCGGGGACAGGAAGCGGTGGCCATGATGACCGCGAAGATGGTCTGCGTGTCGGCGGAGGTGCAGGTGCGCTCGGAATCGCTGGTCGGCGAGCCGAAGGGTCCCGTCTGATCGAACAAACCCAGGCGACCCGCAAGATGCACATCACCCTTGCGGATGCCCGCGTATTGTTCCCCGGTCCGGCCGGTGCGCAGAACGATGTCACCCGTGATCCGCTCGAGATCGTACATGCCCACCGGCAACAGGAATTCGAGCGAGGCCAGGTTGCAGCTGTCGACAACGTTGCTGATCCGGTAGAGATCCTTTCCCTTGAGCACACGGCGCAGCAGGGCCTCACTGCTGGGTCGGTGCCGGGACGGATCCATGCCGAAGGACTTGTAGAGGTTGCGCGCCTCCTGGAGACCGGGAATCTCCGACGGAAGCAGGCCGGCGTACCTGGCAACCAGTTTGCCGCCCAACTCGGCTGTGGCCTCCGCGACGGACGGGTTGTCCTGGACCCGGATCCCGTCCAGCACCAGGACGCCACAGGACAGACGGTCGGTCACGTCGGCGGCGATGGCCACCCCACGACCGTCGGGCAGCGTGCAGGCCGCCCCGGGGATCATGACTTCCCGCCCGATGAATGCCGGCCTTCGGCACCGTACATCTTCTCGTAGTAGGACATGTATTCCCCGCTGCGGATCTCCTCCCACCAGGCCCGGTGCTCGAGATACCAGTCGATAGTGAGGGCCAACCCGGCCTGGAAATCAACCTGGGGCCGCCAACCAAGTTCCGCCATGATCTTCGCCGCGTCGATGGCGTAGCGCAGGTCGTGGCCGGGTCGGTCCTTGACGAAGGTAATCAGATCCCGGCTCTTGCCCAGCTTGTCGACCAGCATCCGGACGAGGTCCAGGTTCCGCATCTCATTGCAGCCTCCGATGTTGTAGACATCGCCTGGAACACCCCGGCGCAGGACCAGGTCCACCGCGCGGCAATGATCCCCGACATACAGCCAGTCCCGGACGTTGCGCCCGTCCCCGTAGACGGGCAGGGACTTGTGTTCGAGGGCGTTGGCGATCATCAGGGGGATCAATTTCTCGGGAAACTGGAAGGGCCCGTAGTTGTTGCTGCAACGGGTGATCATCACCGGAAAATCGAAGGTCTTGAAAAACGAGCGGCACAACAGGTCGGCGCAGGCCTTGCTGGCGGCGTAAGGCGAATTGGGGGCCAGGGGCGTGCTCTCCACGAACTGCCCCTCGTCCCCCAGTGATCCGTAGACCTCGTCGGTGGAAACCATGACAAACCGTTCCACATCCGCCGTGCGGCACTCCTCCAAAAGGATCTCGGTGCCCAGCACGTTGGTCAGGATGAAGACCTCGGGGCCTTCGACCGAACGGTCGACATGGCTTTCGGCCGCGAAATGAACCACCGCGTCGATGTGTTCGTCCGCGAGGATACTCCGCACAAGATCGCGGTCGCGGATGTCGCCCCGCACGAAACGGTAGCGCGGGTCGTCTTCGTATCCGGCCAGGTTGGCCAGGTTGCCCGCATAGGTCAGCAGGTCCAGATTGACCACCCGGTCCCCGTATTCCTCCAGCAACAGCCGGACGTAGTTCGACCCGATGAAACCTGCTCCGCCGGTCACGAGAACATTCATCGCCGATCATCCTTTCGCGCAGCTTCCTTGAGCGCCTTGACGAATTCGGTCGTCCTGGCCTGCGACACTCGCGCCCGGCCGGTGTCCGGATCCAATTCCTGTAGTGACGAACCCACGATGAAGCCGTCGGCGTGGGGCAGAAAATCGCCAACCGTCGCCGGGGTCACCCCGCTGCCTACCAGCACCGGGCCGTCGGGAAGAGCTTCACGAACCATGGCGACCTCGGCCGGGTCCGCGTCCGCTCCGGTGGCTGTCCCGGTCACGATCACCCCGTCGGCCAACCCCCGCAGCCGAAGATCGCGGACCTCTTCCGCCAAGGGCCTTTCCACCAGGGGACGGGCATGCTTGACCCGGACATCGGCCAGGATGCCCACCTCGACACCCAACTCACGGCGCCGGCGCAAGGTGTGCCAGGCGCGTCCAGTGATGGTACCCTGGTCGGTGACGGAGGTTCCGGTGTGGACATTGACCCTGACGAAGTGGGCCCCGGTGGCTGCCGCGATGCCCAGAGCCGCCTCCACATCGTTGCGCAGGACATTCACCCCGATCCTGAGTCCGGAGAACTCCATTCTCACCGCCTGGACCAGAACGGTAAGCGCGGCCACTGTTTCGGCGGGCACTCGGCCCGGAAAAAACGGGACGTCATGGTAGTTTTCGATCATGACGGCGTTCAAACCGCCGCCGGCCAGCGCTTCGGCATCGACCAGGGCGGCCGTGATGACGGATTCCATGTCGCCCCGCCACCCGGGACTGCCCGGCAACGGATGCAGATGGATCATGCCCACCGCGGCGGGCTCGATCAGCTGGTGGAAATCGGAGCGGGTCCACATGGCGGAGAATACACCTTTCTGGTTGCCGACCGGTACATTTGCTTGGCGTCGTCGATGTGATAGAATAAATTATCCCACCTGGAGTTTTACAAGGGATTAAGGTGACATATGCAGATCGTCAATGGAAAGTCGGGATGGGTCGAGGTCATTTGCGGCCCCATGTTCAGCGGTAAGAGCGAGGAATTGATCAAGCGGATCCGCCGGGCGCAGATCGCTCGCCGCCGCGTGCAGATCTTCAAGCACGGCAGCGATTCCCGCTACGACGCGACCAGCATCGTTTCCCACAACAAGCAAAGTATTCCCGGTATCGCCGTGACCGACGTGAACGACATCCTCGAACTCGTGGATGACCGGACCGAAATGCTGGCCATCGACGAGGCGCAGTTCTTTACCGACGATATTGTGGAGGTGGTCAACAAACTCGGGAACCAGGGCAAACGGGTCATCGTCGCCGGGCTCGATCTCGATTACAAGGGCCGCCCTTTCGGCCCGATGCCCCAGCTGATGTGCACCGCCGAATACGTGACCAAGCAACTGGCTATCTGCATGATCTGCGGGGACCCCGCCAACTTCACCCAGAGGTTGACCCCGTCCACCGACCAGATCGTGGTGGGCGCCAGCGAGACCTACGAGGCCCGCTGCCGCCGCCACTTCGAGCCTCCGCAAGAGGAACACCCCGGGGCCGATTCCGATTCTCCGGTCAGCTGAAGAAATGGGGATCGATCTTCAGCTCCGCGGCCCGGGCCTTCAACTCGGTCAAGGTCTCCTGCGTGATCTCCAGGAATCGAGCGGCGGCGCTGAGGCTCTCCTCCTGCGGCGAGTCCTCCTTTGTCCCGGCCGCCTCATCGCTATCCTGGTTCTCCTCGTAACCGCTGCTGCACAGGGCGACCTCTTCACCTAGGGCGATCATGGCCGCGATCCTGATGCTTTTCGCCTCTTCGTCCTCGAACCTGTGGTGCCAGCGGACGGCGTCCTCGAGTTCCCGACTCAGATTCCATTCCTTGATCAGCAAGGCCCCGAGTTCACCGTGGTCGAAGCCCAGGCGGCCACGTTCCACGATATGGTAGGGCAGACCGCGGTCCGCGGAATCGTTGAGGATTTCCTGAAAGAGTTCGGGATGGCTGCGTGCCAGGACGAGCTGGCCGATGTTCTGCATCAGGCCGCCGATGAAGATGCTGTCGGGATTGCTGCGGCCAATGGTCTGGGCGACCAACTGCCCGGCCATGGCCGACATGACCGACTGGCGCCAGATCTTCTGGTAAAGCATGCCAGCACCCGGTGACAGGAATACCGACCGGGCGGCCGTGACCAGGGTCCAGTTCCTGATGGCCACGAAGCCCAGGCGGACGATGGCCTCGCTCACGGTACTGATTTCCCGGACCGCGCCGTAGAACGGACTGTTGGCGATGCGCAGGACCTTGGCCGTCAGGGCCTGGTCCATCGCCAGGGCATGCTCCAGTTTGGTGGCCGTGGTGCCGGGATCCTCGATGACCGCCATGATGTGACACGCCGCCTTGGGCAGGGCAGGCAATTCTCCGCTGTGATGCAGGATGGCCTCCGGGGTCAGATTGCCGGATACGGCCCCATCTTCGGCGGGAGTCTTCGGCAAATCGTGCGCCGGCGCCGAGGCTTCGGAGAGGCGGGTGTCACCCTCCTGGGGTTTTCCGGGTTCGGTCCTGTCGGCGGCACCGGGGAGCGCAGGCTGGTCGAGAGGAGGAACCGGACCCCTCTGAGCCTGCTCCGCTCGGCTCTTCTGACGCCGGTGCAACTCGGATTTGAGGATTCCGGCCACCTTGCCCTGGCTGTTCCTGACACCCTTGTTGAGAAGACACATGCGCGCCAGGGCGTAGTGGGCGAGAACCTCCGCCACCGCCAGGGATTTTTCCGTGGTCTTGTCCGCGTCGAGGTACAGGAACGTATTCCAGTGGTTCTGGGAAGGCAGGGGCAGGATGATGATCTGCCGGTCCCGGCTGCCCCGACCGAGCATGAGAGTCAGGTCCAGGGGAAAGTGCTTCACCGGAACCGGCCCCGCATATACCGTGGCGTCATCGGTGATGGCCTGGAAAATATCCGTTTCCGTGCTCGGAATGGGCGCCCGGCCATCCCGCCGCTTCTTCTTGGCTTCGGCGGGCAGCTTGATGTTTTCCTCCATGAAGACCTGGAGCCCGCTTGTCCATCGTTTGAGCAGGACGAGGCGCAACCCCGTGCGCTGGGCCAGACGGAGGAAGAACTCGGGGAATTCCTTGACCTTGCCCATGGTCGACATTTGGCCGAATCCCGCCCGCAGCAGGGACGCCATGTCCAGGGGGAGATCACCCCCGGTCCCCCGCGAAGCCCCGGTCTCCGGCACCACGAAATCCGCCGCGGCCGTTGCCGGTTCCGCCGCCGGCTCTGCGGGGGCGGAATCCTGTTGGTCTACGGGCTCCTGATCAACCTGCTCAAGGGTCTCCAGCGCTTCGTCGACACCCTGGATATCATCCGTTTGTGTAGCCAAGGGAATCCTCATTCGTTTCGGTTGCCGCGGAAGGAGGATTTTCCGGGCCCCGGTTCCAAGTCAGTATTCGGCTTTCCAGTAGGAAATCGGCACATTCGGGCCCGCAATTTATCGTTTTTTCACATTTTGGAGTTTTTCCGGAATTGCCCACTTGGCAGGGGATCGGTTGCGCTCGGCTCCTTCAGAGGGTAATTTTGCGCATCCGGATCAGGACCGTCCCTCCGAGGACCACCAATACAGGGGAAACATGAACTGCAGAATCACCAAATCCTTCACGCTGGATGCCGCCCATTGGCTTCCGGAAGTTCCCGTGGGACACAAGTGCGGGCGCCTGCACGGCCATACGTATACAATCGTTCTGGGACTGGAAGGGACCCTCGATCCCAGGCTGGGCTGGGTGCAGGATTATGGTGAGATCACGCAGGCCTTCGCTTCGGTCTACGCGGAACTGGACCACCATTGTCTCAATGAAATCGAAGGGTTGGAAAATCCGACGGCCGAAGTGATGGCCCATTGGATATTCGACCGGCTCAAGAAGGAACTCCCCCTGCTGGCGGATGTGAAAGTCTGCGAAACCCCCACCACCACGGCGGTCTACCGGCCGGCGAATTGACCTGGTGTCAGGAGGTTTCCGGATTTAGACGTACGGAAACAACGCTGCCTGAGGGAAGCCAGCCCACCCATTCGCCACCCAACCCGACCCTGACCCAGCCTTCCCGCACTCCCTCGATATTGACCGTCAGGCCGTCATGGACCTGGAACAGAACCGGGAAGGTTTTCGCGGGTCCGGACTTGACCTCGGCCATCTCGACGATCACCACCGCCTCGTTCCGAACTTCTTCATGGTACCAGCGGCCTGCGGTCACCGTCGCAACGACCAGCAGGCAGGCTACGCTGGCCAGCAGTACGCGCCTCAGCTGTATTCCGATATCTTCGCGATACCAACCCCAGGCGATCAGGGCGGCGGTGAACCAAATCGACAGCAGCAACACGAAACCCCATTGATCCAGGGTCAAGGCCGAGATCACCCCGGCAGCCTGGGCGATGAACAAGGGCAACTTGTGATCGGTGAGTTCGAGGTCCCTGATATGTTGCCGCACCCAGGCCAGATTGGTCTGGATGTCGCGGTCCCGGGGCGCAAGGCGCCGGGCTCGCAGGTAGGAAGCCACGGCTTGACCGAGTTCCCCCCTGCGGGCAAAGGTGTTGCCAAGATTGAAATGGAGAACGGCGTCATTGACGCCCTGGGTTTGTGCCTGCAGGTAGAGCTCAAGGGCCCGGTCCATCTGCCCCTCGGTATAGGCCTGGTTTCCCTCGGCAACCAACCGGACGGGATCGGCTCCCGGGCGACTGCCGGGATCCGACTCCTTCGCAATGACAGTCGGCGTGGTAAGGGCCAGCAGGAGAACAACCGACAGCAGGCCGAGCACCGGCCCGGAAGTGGCTCCGGTGGTTTTGGCCCGGTTCTTCCGGGCGTCATCAAGGCCCTTCAAAAGGGTCTCCACTTCGGACACCAACCTGGCGTCCCCCGCAATCCGTCCCCCGCCGTAACGGGCCGAGTCGCACTCTTCCAGTACCTGGGCCAGGCGACGCCCGCTTTCCGGCAATCCTGACTCTTCGCAATAGTTCATCACCTCGACCGCCCCCACGGCGGCCGGGGGCTGATCCGTGCAATCGGCCACGAACCCGGCGATACTCCGGGCGAGGCCGGCCATACGCTCGGGAGTATCCACCTGCCCGGAGACCTTGGTCAGTGCGGCCCGGGCCGTCAGCATGGACAAGCGCAGACGCCGGGCGGCGGGATTTCTCCGGTCAGCGGACAGGCGGCGCAAATAAAGGCGCAGCAAGACCAACAACAGGGCCGGCAGCAGAAAGACGATCCACCAGCCGGGACTGCCCAGCCAGGGCCCGGCTCGCCGCCCGAGCCGGGCAGGAACCTGGTGAATGAAGGCCAGGTCATCGCTCAACCGGCTGATTTCATTGCGCAGGAACCCGGAACTGTCATCCCCGATCCGGGGCAGGTCACTGGGCGTCACCTGGATCTCGCGGGGCGGAGTCCGGGCCACCCGGTATTCGCCGCGACCGGAGTCGAACCAGGACAGTTCCAACGGGGGAATGGTCATCACACCCTCCTGGCCGGGGATGAGGACCTTTTCCACGTTGATCACGCCTGACATCCGGTCATGGGTGGGCCGCGACTGGAAACTTTCGGCAGCGTCGTGCATGCGGGCCCCGTCGGGAGCCGGAATGTTCAAACCCGAAAACCCCTTGAGGAAACCGTCCGCGACCAGGATCACCTTCAGCCCCAGGGCCTCGCCCCGGGGAACCGATTCCCGGTCCACGTTCGCCTGCAGACTGAGTCGGGAAGCCACGATTCCGGAAAAACCCTGGGGCCGCGGCGAAGGCAGATCCCTGATCTTGACGACCAGGGACCTGGTGCGCAGGACATTGGGGCCCCGGCGCGAGCGACGGGAATTGAAGAAACGATCGAAAACCCCTTCGGGGAAGGAAAGTTCGGCCGGCTCGACAACAAGGTCACCGCTCCGGGTGGGGAACAGGGCATAGCGAATTTCCGTGACGTTGTAGGCCCGACCCTTCACCACCTTGCGGAAGTTCTTTTCCGCACCCAGATCCTCCCGCCAGAAACCCTCCGTACGGGGCGCCTTGTAGGACGGGTTGTTCCAGGGTTGAATCCGGCGCCAGTAGCGGAAGGTGAGGATAATCTGCTGCCCGGCCCAGGCTTCCTCGTGGTCGGCGTCCAGGGTCAGGAAGATGTCATCACCCGGCTGGCCGGATTGGCTGCCGGTGGCCCCCGCAAAACCGCCCGCAGGAGCCGGTACCCGGTTGCCGGTGTCCGTCGGTGGGATTTGTTTGGGCGGCACCGGAGCGGTAACAGTTACCCGGATCGGTTGGGTCCTGCATTCACCGCCGGAGGAAGTGACGGTCACCGGAGCGATGGTAAAATCACGCCCGGTCTCCACCGTCAGATACCAGGTCCGCGACACGGAGGTTCGCGCCTTCCCGTTGATCACGCTCATGCTCTGGTTGGTGCCCCCACTCTGGACGCGAACGCCCGGGAGGTCAGGCAGAATGAAATCCGCGGACCAGCCGACGTCTCCCTCGGCCGAAACCGTGAGTACGACGTTCCCGCCACGCGGCACCGTGGTTCGGTTCACTTCGGCGGTGCAGGAAAAATCCGACTGGGCAGCCACCGGCCAGGCCGAGGCCAGAAGCACCAGGAAAAAGAACGCCGGTGCCGGTCGCAAAAGGGGATTGGAAACTTTCCGCATCGGAGGGATCACCATTTCTTTCCACTTTTCGGCCTACCGCCCTTGAGGCGCTTCTGCACGGATCTCTTGAGTTCTTCTTCGTCTCTGTCCAGGGCCTTGAGTATCTGCAGGGCCTGCTCCTGGGTCAGTTCCTCGGTCTCGGATTCAGCGGGATCCGGCTGGTCTTCAGGTTGATCGGATTGTTCCTGCTCCGATTGTTCTTGTTCCTGCTGTTCCTGTTGGTCCTGTTGATCCTGTTGGACCTACATCACCTGTTGCTCCAGTTGCTCCTGTTGCT
>CBDURF010000082.1:0-14587 GCA_965369705.1 uncultured bacterium | reverse complement strand
AGTCGAGATCTGGAACCTGGCGGGCGAACTGATCTACCTGGTGGCCGATCTGCCCCTGCAGGATCAGGTGCCGATCAGCTTCGGGTCGGTACCCACCGGCCGGCGCTCGTTCACCTGGCGCGCCGACGGGGCGGCCGAGTTGTGCTGGGTCGAGGCCCTGGACGGCGGCGACGGCGGCGTGGAAGCCGACGAGCGCGACCGCATCTTCACCCTGAAAGCGCCCTTCGACGGTGAGCCCGAATCCCTGATGACCCTGGCCCAGCGCTATGGCGGCGTCACCTGGGGCAACGGCGATCTGGCGTTCGTGACCAGCTGGTGGTGGAAGACCCGCAACCTGAAGGTCTGGCGCATCAAGCCGGACGACCGCGGTTTCGCCCCCGCCAAGGTGCAGGACCGGTCGTGGCAGGACCGCTACGCCGATCCCGGCGCTCCGATCATGCACTACGGCAAGTTCGGCCGGAACGTGATCCTGACCGCCGACGGCGGCGACACCATCTTCCTGATCGGCGACGGCGCCTCGGACGAAGGCGACCGTCCGTTCCTGGACACCTACAGCCTTGAGACCGGCGAGACCTCCCGGCTGTTCCGCAGCGAGGCCCCCTACTTCGAGCGTCCCGTGGAACTCGTGGACGTCAAGAAGCGGCTGGTGCTGACCCGGCGCGAATCGCAGACCGATCCGCCCAACTACTGGCTGCGCGACCTGAAGAAGGACGCTCTGGAACAGAAAACCTTCTTCCCCGATCCCAACCCCCAGCTCGCCGGTATCAGCAAGGAGCTGATCACCTATGAGCGGAACGACGGCGTCACGCTGACCGGCACTCTGTACCTGCCCGCCGGCTACGACAAGGACCGGGACGGCCCCTTGCCCATGCTGATGTGGGCCTACCCCACCGAGTTCAAGAGCAAGCAGGATGCCGGCCAGGTGACCGATTCTCCCTACCGCTTCACGCGGGTCTGGTGGGGATCGCCCATGCTGTACCTGACCCAGGGCTACGCCGTGCTCGACGACCCGACCATGCCCATCGTGGGCGAGGGCGACGTTGAGCCCAACGACACCTTTATCGAACAGCTGGTCGGCAGCGCCCAGGCGGCCATCGACGAGGTGGTCCGCCGCGGGGTGGCCGACCGCGACCGCATCGCCATCGGGGGTCACAGCTACGGCGCCTTCATGACCGGGAACCTGCTGGCCCACAGTGATCTGTTCCGCCTGGGCCTGCCGCGCAGCGGCGCCTACAATCGCACCCTGACTCCCTTCGGCTTCCAGGCCGAGGAACGAACCCTGTGGGAAGCCCCGGAGATCTATTTCCAGATGTCGCCATTCATGCACGCGGACAAGATCAACGAACCGATCCTGCTGGTGCACGGCGAGGCCGACAACAACTCAGGGACCTTCCCCATGCAGAGCGAACGCATGTACGGCGCCCTGAAGGGCCACGGGGCGACCGTGCGGCTGGTGATGCTGCCCCACGAAAGCCACGGCTACCGCGCGCGTGAATCGATCATGCACCTGCTGTGGGAAACGACGACCTGGCTGGATCGCTACGTGAAGGACGCTGAACCGCGCACGTTGGAAGCTCAGGAGGTCGAGGGGTCCTGATCCCCATTCGATGGATCTGAACGAGCCCCGGGCTTTGGTCCGGGGCTCGGTTTTCGTTGTCCCGGGGAATGATCGGAAAGACACAGAGGTTTTTGGCTGGTCATAAGCGGGTCCGGCCACTAAGAATAGCGCAGGAGAAAATCACTCGAACTCCAGCGAAGAAAATGAACCATGCGCCCATTGAAAATTGCCGGCCTTCTGACCGTTCTGCTGCTCATGGTCACCGGCCAGGCCATTGCCCAGGGGCTTCTCGTCGAGCCGTCCATCGGACTGAAGGCCGGGGTCAATTCCTCGGTCATCCAGGTGGAAGGAACGGGTACCTCCAGCCGACTGGGTTTCACGGGCGCCGCCGGTACTGAGATCATGGACCGCACTTTCTCCTTCACCGCGGGTTACGCCATCTGGATGTAAAGGATGCCACTTGCCACCGAACGTTAAACCGCCGAATCCCCAACGGACCCGCCGTTCCCGCCCCCTGATCACGGCGGTCACGGTGCTGATCATCCTCGGGGTGGCGACCACCGGTTGGGTCACCATCCGGGAATTCCAGGTCCAGCGGTCGGTCTACGCCAAGATCCTGCAGCAGAAGATCGAGGCCACCCGCACCCAGTTCCGTGTTTTCCTCACTCCCTTCGGGAATCACCTGACCACCATGCAGCAATGGCAGGCCGAGGGTCTGCTGGACCCCGGCGACCCCCGCGGGTTGAAATCGCTGCTGATTCCCCTGGTGGACCCGACCGTCCAGGTGACGACGATCTACATCATACCGGAATCCGGACCCGTATTCAGCCAGGTCAGGACCAGCGACGGCTGGGTCGCGGGCAAGGCCGACTCGACGGGACAGGGCTGCCGTGATCAGGACTGGTACACCAGGGCCCGCACAAAATCCGGAAGCGATCTCATCCACTGGTCGGAATACCGGCCGCTGCCGGGTGACGGCCGTAGCGGGCTGGTCGCCGCCCGGTCCGCGGGCGGAATGGTCGTGGCCCTGGGCCTGTTGAAAAACGACCTGGATCGGTTCGCCGCCACTGCTCCCATCACCGAGAACGGCATCCTGGTTCGCCGATACGATGAAGGCCATGTCATCTGGCTTTCACCCCAGGGCGGCCGAGAACTCGATATTACCCGGAGCGGGGAACTACTGGTGTCCAGTCTTCCCGAACACGCGGTCATCGGTGCCGCCCTCATGGAATGGGGCGGGCTCGACCGGCCTTTCCAGACTCCGTTCCGATTCCGGCATGCAGGACAGTCCTGGTGGTGCACCTTCTATCCCGCCGAGGACGGTACCGACCCGGGGGAACTCGGCCTGATCGCCCCGGCCGGCGACCTGAGCCGCCGCCTGGAAACGGTGACCGGCAAGGTTACCTTCCTGTTCGCCGGCCTTCTGGGCCTGGCGATGGTCGCGGTGGTCGTCCTGGCGTTCGACTACCGCAACAAGTGGCAACGGTTCGCTCGCCGGAGGCGGAGGATGCCCGCCGACGAAATCGCGCTCAAGAATCTCATTACCAGCGGCGAAAACGCCCAGGTCGAATTCAAATCGACCATGCGCTGGAACCTGCACGCGAACAAACCGGGCAAGGAGATCGAGCTGGCCTGGTTGAAATCCGTGGTGGCCTATCTGAACACCGGCGGCGGTTTCCTTTTGATCGGCGTCGCGGATGACGGCGAGATCGTTGGCCTGGAGGCCGATAAGTTCGCCAACGACGACAAGTTCCTGCTCCACTTCGACAATCTGATCAAGCAGCATGTCGGGCTGGAGTTCGCGAGCTACATCAGCGGGGTTTTCCGCGCGGTGGACGACCGGCGGGTTTTCCTGATCAACTGCGACCGATGTCCCGAACCGGTGTTTCTCAAGAACGGCGACGAGGAAAAGTTCTTCATCCGGCTCGGCCCCAGCACCCGTCAATTGCCGGCCAGCAAGATCCTGGACTACATGCAGGAGCGAGAGGCCTGATGACCGAGACCGCCCGACAGATCCTGACCATTCGCCGGGACACCCACTTGTTCTCGACGCGGCCCCTGCTGGCGGAAAAGCTGGAACAGATCCGCAAGCGCATCCTGCTGGCGCCCGACCAGCTGCTGCACCCCGAAGTCTCCAAAGCCTACATCGTGAGGTTGGGTAAATTGAGGGTGACCCAGTTTCTGCCCAACGGAACCGAGGTGACCCGGGCGGTCCTGCAGGCCGGCGCCCTGCTGACCGCCGGAAAAATTTCCCACGGGGAAGCCGATCCCGCGGCGGATGTGTATTTTCTATCCGAAATGGTCCTGATGGCCCTGGGCGAAGTGGAGCTCTGGGCCCTGCCGGCCGCGGCCCTGGAACAGGACTGACCCATCACCACGCTGACCGAGGAGCGCACCCGATGTCCGATTCGTCCGCCCGGCCCCGTTCCGGCCACCCCCGCGTCGTTCTCTGTATTCTCGACGGAGTCGGCTACCGCACCGGTCCGGGCAGCGAGGTCGGCAATGCCGTCGTGGGCGCCAAGCCCGCCTTCTACAATTCCCTGTTTGAACGCTACCCCCACACCACGCTGGAAGCCTGCGGCCGGGACGTGGGCCTGCCCGACGGGCAGATGGGCAATAGCGAAGTCGGCCATCTGACCATCGGCGCCGGACGCGTGATCAACCAGGAGCTGGCCCGCATCGGAAAAAGCATCGAGGATGGTGAATTCTCTTCTCGGCCGGTCTGGCGGGATTTCCTCGCCCGGGCCAAGGAGGGCTCCGGCCGCCTGCACCTGCTGGGTCTGGTCTCGCCGGGTGGCGTGCATTCGCACACCGATCATCTCCACGGCATCATCGCCGAGGCCGCCAAGGCCGGCCTGACCGATATATTCGTGCACGCATTCCTGGACGGACGTGACACCGATCCGCACAGCGGCCAGGGTTATGTGAAGAATCTCGTGGATAAGATGGCCGGGATCGGCGCCGGCAAGGTCGCCTCGGTCTGCGGGCGATACTGGGCCATGGACCGCGACAAGCGGTGGGATCGGGTGGCCCGCGCCTGGGCGATGCTGGTGGACGGCCGGGTGGACGACAAGGGTGTCACGGCTACCGACCCGGTGGCGGCCATCGGCGCTTCCTACACGGCCGGCGTCACCGACGAGTTTGTCGAGCCGACGATCATCACCGGACCGGACGCCGCGCCCATCGCCACCATCGGCGACGGGGACAGCGTCTTCTTCTGGAACTTCCGCGCTGACCGCGCGCGGGAACTGACTTGGGCCTTCATGCAGAACGGCTTCGCGGAATTCCCCATGGATCACCGCCCACGGGTGAATTACCTGTGTATGAGTCCGTTCGACCAGACCATGGACCTGCCGGTGATGTTCACTCCCAAAGCGCCGCGCAACGGGCTGGCCGAGGTCTTCGCCGCCCACGGCATCCGCAACCTGCGCACCGCCGAGACCGAGAAATATGCCCACGTCACCTATTTCTTCAACGGCGGCCGCGAAGAGCCCTACCCGTACGAGGAGCGGAAACTCATCCCTTCCCCCAAAGTCGCCACCTACGATCTGCAACCGGAAATGAGCGCGCCCGAGGTGGCCGCCGTCGTCAAGGAAGCGTGCGAGGGAACCGACTTCGACGTGGTAATCGTCAACTTCGCCAACGGGGACATGGTCGGCCATACGGGAAACTACGAGGCGGCGGTAAAGGCCTTCCGTACTCTTGACCGCCTTCTGGGAGAAACGATGCCGCCGAGCATCGAACGGGGAATCATCTGGCTTTTGACTGCGGATCACGGAAATTGTGATGAAATGTTGGCTCCCGATGGAGCCGTCCTGACGCAGCACTCCCTCAACAAGGTGCCCTTCGTGGTGGCCGGCAAGGCTTTCGAAAACAAGCTCAACTTGTTGAAAAAAGGTGACTTCGGGTTGGCCGACATCGCCCCCACCGTGTTGCGTTTGCTGGACATTCCCCAGCCGCCGGAAATGACTGGACAATGCATCATTGATTAAAAGTCATCACTTACGATTTGGACAAAAATTGACATAAGAGCATTTCAAAATCTTTTGGTATATGTTACTATGTACGGCCACTGTAGGAATTGTCGCGATCGTCCACGCGGCCGGCTGTTCCCAAGTGGCAAAAGAGACTGGATACGGACTGAATTATCCGAAAGGGGGGGGATTGTTTTCGGTAAATGGGTTAGACAGTCTCTTCGACAATGCTCGCTTTCCACTTCGGGTCCATTCGCTTGACACACCAAGTCTCGAGTGACGAGAGAGCAGCTCTTAACCCAGATTTTTCTATCGCGTTTGACCGGTCGCCAAGACCGACCACACGGAGAGCGCGATAAAGGCCCCGGGGCTGCGAACCCTCGGGGCCTTCCTGTTAGTACGGCTGTCCGATCGCCTCGCAGACGAATTTCACCAGCGAACCGCCCGTCTTGCACAGGCCGGCGAATTCAGCCATGAAACCCGGTGCGGTAACCTGCTTCTGGGTCAGGGGCGCGAGCGCGGTGAAGTCTTTCATCTTCAGGATCTCGATCAGGGGATGATCCGGGTCGTAGCCCTTGGGCGGACGCTTCAGGCTTTCGCCGGCCACCCGGAAGACCTCGCGAAATTTTCTTCCACCCACCGCCTTCTTCCACAGGCCGGGATCGGTCGCCAATGCGTCGCGGATCAGTTTCAGGGTCGGGTTGTCCGGGTGCCACAAACCCACCCCCGCGAAACAGTTTCCAGGTTGTAGATGCAGATAGAACCCCGGCGTGTAGGCGTTTTTGCCGGCCTCGTGCCGGAAGTGGAGGCCGGTATGATCCTTGTACGGCCGCTTGTCCTTCGAGAACCTGATATCCCGGTAGATGCGGAACAACGAGCCCCCGTGGGGCCGCGGATCGGCCAGGAATCGAGGGCTGATCTTCACCAGGCTGGATCCGAAATCCACAATGAACCGCAGGGCGGGCTCCCGCAGATCCGCGAGGTAGCGCTCCTTGTTGGCGGCGAACCAGTCGCGGTTGTTGTTGGCCTCCAGGTCGCGCATGAACTGGAACAGGGCAGGTGTGAAATGACGCTTGGGTTCGGCGGTCCTGAACATGGCGATCTCCGGCGACTGGGAATTAGGGGACATGGATTTTGGGATAGTCTAAGGAAATCCGGGACTGCCCACCATGCCCAGTTCGCCTTCGGTCCTGCAGTATGATCCTCACTAATCGCCCTTGACAAAATTCAAACACTTGTTTAAGCTATTTGTTTAAATCGGTCGTTGCAAACAGACGATCATATTTTCCAGGGAGGATCCCTTGACCGAAGATCGCCAATCCACCAAGAACCGGCTTCTGGACGCCGCGGAATACCTTTTTGCCGAAAAAGGATTTGAGGACGTGTCCATCCGGGAGCTGGCCGCCGCCGCCGAGGTCAACGTTGCTGCGGTCAACTACCATTTCCAGGGTAAGGAAAACCTGTTTCACGAGGTAATATTGCGCCGGTTCGTGATCCAGCGGGACAGAACGCTGGCGGCCCTGGACGGCCTGCTGGCCGAGACCGGCGGCCACCCCAGGGTGGACCAGGTTATCGGAATCCTGGTCCGGCAGCACATGGAAGGAACGCTGGCCGACCCGGGCAGCGCGAGTTTCCTGGCCCTGATGGCCCGCCAGATGCAACCCGGCCACTCCCACATGGCCGGGACCTTTTTCCGGGAAATGGTCGCGCCCATCTACGGGGCGTTTTCCCGGTCGATCATCGCCGCCCGGCCCGGGTTGGAGCCCGAGCAGGTGAGTTGGATCAGCGCCAGCATCGTGGGTCAGATCCATCATTTCATCATGCGCTGGCAGAAGCGGCAAGACTTGGAGTCCGATCCCGAATCCCTGCAGATCATGCTCCAGGCCTTCCCTCCCCTCGGGCTTCCCCTGGCCGGCTATGTCGAGCAGGTTACCGAACACATCATCCGGTTTTCCACCGCCGCCATCGACGACCTTTTCCCGGAGGTATCCGAATGACGATCCGGTCCCTGGCGCCTGTGGCCCTCCTGCTGCTGGCCGGCTGCAGCGTGGGCCCCGACTACGTGCGTCCCGAACTGGACGCCGAAGTGCCGGAAAAATGGGCCGGCCAAACCCAGGAGCCCGCACCGGCCGTGACCATGGCCGACGCCCTGCCCGACACCGCAGACAGCGCTGGCGGCCGCTGGCAGTGGTGGGAATCATTCGGCGACACCACTCTTAACGGCCTGGTCGAGGACGCCCTGGTCTACAACAACAACCTCGCCGCCGCGGCCGCCCGGGTGCTCGAAGCGCGGGCGCTGCTGGGCGGGGCCAAGTCGGCCCAGTGGCCGACCATCGAGATCGGCGGCTCCGCCGCACGCAGCAAATCCAGTGTGCAAACCAATCAGCGCTTCGGGCCCGTCTACTACAACCAATTCTCGGCCGATGCGACCCTTCGGTACGAAGTCGATCTCTGGGGCCGCCTGTCCAGGGGCACGGAAGCCGCTCAGGCAACCCTGCTGGCCAGCGAACAGGATCGGCGTGCCGTGGCCCAGGCGTTGATCGCCGACGTGGTCCGGACCTGGCTGGTCATCCGCGAATTGCAGATGCAGGTTGCCTTGACCGAGCGGACCATCGACAACTTCAGTGAAAACCTGACCACGGTGCGGGACCGTTACCGGCGGGGTCTGGTTTCCGCTCTCGACGTGCACCTGGCCAGTCAGAATCTGGCGGCCGCGCGGGCGGCCGACCCGGCCTTCCGCCAGGAACTCGCCGCCGCCCGCAGAAGGTTGGAAATCCTGGCCGGGCGTTATCCGGCCGGCGATCTGACCGCGAGTGATCTCGATGGCCCCGGCGGCTCCCTCAGCCTGGAGATCATGCCCGAGCCCTTGGCCGCCGTGCCGTCCGGGCTGCCGTCGGACCTGCTCGAACGCCGGCCCGACCTGATGGCCGCCGAGATGAGACTGCACTCTTCCGTGGCTAAGGTCGGCGTGGCCAAGGCCGCGCTCTACCCCCGGATCATACTGACCGCGACCGGCGGGACCAAATCCTCGGAACTGTCGGACCTGTTTGCCTCCGGCTCCGATTTCTGGTCCCTGGCCGGCAACCTCTTCATGCCCTTGATCAACCGAGGCGCCACCCAGGCCCAGATAAAGGCCGCCGAAGCCCGCGTGATACAGACGACGGCCAGTTATCGCCAGTCGATCCTGGTCGCCTTCAGCGAAGTCGAGAACGCCCTGGATCAGGATCTCTTCCAGTCCCGGCAGGAAGGATACCTTTCCGATTCCGCGGAGCAGGCCAGGCGCTCGGTCAACCTGGCCCAGGACCGTTACCGGCGCGGCCTGGACAGCCTCCTGGTCACCCTTGAATCGCAGCGCCGGCTGTTCAACGCGGAAAGCCAGTTGCTGACCACCCAGCGAGCCCGGCGCTCGGCCCGGGTCAACCTGATCCAGGCCTTGGGCGGCCCCTGGGACCTTGATCCCGCGACAACCGACACCAACATGACCCGTGCGGATTCCAATGAAGGAGCCCAACCGTGAGCCCGAAAACCCTTCGCAACCTCCTGACGGCCCTGGTGATCCTGATCCTGGGCGCGGCAACCACCGTCGTCCTGGTCAAGACCGGCAAGAAACCCGAACGCCAGGCTCCCCCGGCCGCCAGGCCCGTCGTCTCCGCATTTACCGTATCCAGCGAAACGGATCCGATCCGGATACGGTCCTTCGGCTCGGTCAAGGCCAAGAGATCGGTCAGCGTCGTGACCCGGGTTAACGGCGAGGTCGTTGAAAAGTCGCCCCACTTCGAAGCGGGCGGTTATTTCAGCAAGGGTCAGATCCTGCTGAGGATCGAGGACACGGATTACGTGCTGGCGGTTGAACAGGCTCGGGCCAACGTAGCCCAGTCCGAATACAACCTGGCCCGAGCAGAAGAGGAAGCCCAGGTGGCCCAGCGGGAGTGGGAGCGGATCGGAAGCGAGGGCTTCGACTCCCCGGACGGTTCCGAACCAACGCCTCTGGTGATGCACGAACCCCAGCTGAAGCTGGCGAGGGCCAATCTGGAGGCGGCCAAGGCCGCCCTGGGCCAGGCCGAACTCAATCTGGAACGCTGTAATATCAGCGCTCCGTTCGATGGCCGGGTCCTTGACACCAGCATCGACGCCGGACAGTTCATCCGGTCGGGCACCGCCCTGGGCACCATCTACGCCACCGACATAGCCGAGGTGACCGTTTCCATCCCCGACGAAGACCTGGCCTGGATCACCGTCAACTATGATGCCGCCGACGGCGGGGTGCCGGTGGACGTCAGCGCCGATTTCGCGGGCTCCCGGCATCAGTGGCAGGGCCGAGCCGTCCGGCTCGGCGGCGCCGTCGACAGCCGCAGCCGCCTGGTTTCGGTCGTGATCGAGATCTCCAACCCCTACGAGCGCTCGGGCAACCGGCCACCGCTGATCGAAGGCATGTTCGTGGACATCCTTTTCAACGCCGACCCTCCCGCGGGCTCCGTGGTCATACCGCGGACCTCGCTGCGGCCCGGCGACCAGGTGTGGATCATCGACGAGCAGGGCAAGCTGAGGATACGAGACGTCCAGGTGGCCCGGGCGGGCATCGAGCAGGCCGTCATCACCGCCGGACTGGCTTCCGGCGAAAGGGTCTGCACCAGCAATCTGCAGTACGTCACCGACGGCATGCCCGTGCGGGTGGAAGGCGGTGAACGATGAACGGGATGATCCGTTGGTTCTCGACCAACCACGTGGCGGCCAATCTGCTGATGTTCCTGATCATCGCCGCCGGCCTCATGTCGGCTGCGACCATCAAGCAGGAGGTCTTCCCCGAAGTCGAGCTGGACATGATCACCATCCAGGTGCCCTACCTCGGCGCCACTCCCGCCGAGGTCGAGGAAGGTGTCTGCGTCAGGGTGGAAGAAAGTGTCCAGGGGGTGGACAACATCAAGAGGATGACCTCGTCCTCCTCCGAAGGCATGGGCGTGATCAGCCTCGAACTGGAAACCAACGCTGACAAGCGCAAGGTTCTCGATGACGTGAAGGCCGAGGTGGACCGCATCATCACCTTCCCGGAAGAGACCGAAAAGCCCATCGTCACGCTCGTGGAGCGACGCACCCAGGTGATCGACGTGGTCCTGTCCGGCGACGCCACCGAACGCACCCTCAAGCTCCTGGCCGACAAGGTGCGGGACGACCTCCTGGCCCTCGACGAGGTGACCTACACGTTGGTGGGAGGCACGCGTCCCTTCGAGATCTCGATCGAGGTCAGCGAGCGCGAGCTGCAGGCCTACGGACTGACCCTCGGCCAGATCACCCAGGCGGTCAAGGCCAACAGCCTGGATCTGCCCGGCGGCAGCGTGAAGACCGCCGTGGGCGAAATCCTGGTGCGCACCAAGGGTCAGCGTTACACCGGCGAAGAGTTCGGCCGGATCGTGGTAATCACCGCCCCGGACGGCACCAAGGTGACGCTTGATCGCATCGCCACCATCCACGACGGCTTCGAGGACGTCGACGTGGCATCCTATCTCGAGGGTAAGCGCGCGGCCAACATCCAGGTCTACCGCACCGGCGACCAGGGCGTTCTGCGGGTGACCCGAGCGGTGAAGAATTATGTCGCCGGTATGCAGGGCCAGATGCCTCCCGGCATCAGCATCAACACCTGGAACGACCGTTCGATCATCTACCAGAGCCGCATGGATCTTCTCCTCAAAAACGGCATCGTGGGTCTGATCCTGGTTTTCCTGTGTCTGGCCCTGGCCCTCCAGTTCCGCCTGGCGCTGTGGGTCAGTCTGGGTATCGGCATCAGTTTCCTGGGGGCCTTCTGGGTCCTGCCCCAGTTCGGTGTTTCGCTGAACATGATCTCGATGTTCGCCTTCATCGTGTCGTTGGGTATCGTCGTGGACGACGCCATCGTGGTGGGCGAAAACATCTATTCCTGGCGGGAAAAGGGATACAAGGCCCAGGAAGCCGCCACCCGCGGCGTGCTCGAGGTCGGCATGCCGGTGACCCTGGCCGTGCTGACCACGGTGGTCGCTTTCCTGCCCCTGGCCAACGTCGAGGGCATGATGGGCAAGTTCATGTACAACATCCCGGTGGTCGTCATCTCGATCCTGTTGTTTTCCCTGGTTGAATCCCTCCTGATCCTGCCCTCCCACCTGGCCACCCTCAAGGTTTCCGAATCCCGGGATGATGTTTTCGGTCCCCGCTGGTACAGCACCATGAAGAACAGGATCGACGCCGGACTGCAGGCCTTCGTTGAAGGTCCCTACCGCTCAACCCTTTCCCTCGCCCTGGCGCACCGGCCCGTCGTGATGGCGCTGGCGCTGGCGTCGCTGGTGGTGACCAGCGGTTTCCTCGCCGGCGGACACCTCAAGTTCACCTTCATGCCCAAGGTCGACGCCGACAATCTCGTTGCCGCCTTGACCCTGCCCCAGGGCACGACGGTTGAAGACGCCCAGAAGGCCGTCGACCAGCTCGAAGCTTCCCTGGAACAGGTGCGTGCCGAATTCGACGGCAAGCGGCCGCCGGGTGATTCGGTGATCCGCCACGTCCAGACCTCGATCGGTTCCCAGCCCAGGTCCGAACGATCAGGACCGGGTGGCGGCTCGGCCGGCACCGCCGCCCGGGGCGCCCATCTGGTCGAAGTCAACGCCGAGCTCATGAAGGCCGAGATCCGCAACATCCCCAGCCCGGAGTTGGCTCGTCGGTGGCGGGAGCTTTGCGGGCCGGTCACCGGCGCGGTGTCCCTTACTTTCAGTGCCAATCTTTTCCACGGCGGCGACCCCATCTATGTTCAGCTCTCCTCCCCCGACACGGACGACCTGCTGGTCGCGGCCCAGGAGCTCAAAACCCAGCTGACCGAGTTCCCCGGCGTAATCGACATCGCCGACAGCTTCCGCGAAGGCAAGGTCGAGGTGAAACTGAACCTCAAGTCCGAAGCCCGCACCCTGGGCATCACCCTGGCCGATCTGGCCCGCCAGGTCCGGCGGGGCTTCTACGGCGACGAAGCCATGCGCATCCAGCGGGGCCGGGACGAGGTCAAGGTCATGATCCGCTACCCCGAAAACGAGCGGCGTTCACTGGGCAACATCGAATCCATGCGGATTCGCACCCCCGCCGGCGACGAGGTCCCCTTCAGCCGGGTAGCAACCGTCGAGATCGGTCGGGGCTTCGCAACCATCAATCGTGCGGACCGGCAGAGAACCGTCTCGGTCACCAGCGACGTGGACCAGGAAATCACCAACGCCGACGAGGTCAACAAAATCCTGCGCTCGGAAATCCTGCCTGACCTCATGGCCGCCCATCCGGGGCTGCGTTACAGCATGGAAGGCGAACAGAAACAGCAGGCCGAGGCCCTGGGCAGCCTCAAGCAGGGTTTTGCCCTGGCGGTGTTGATGATCTACGTCCTGCTGGCAGTGCTCTTCAAATCCTACCTCCAACCGGTCATCGTCATGTCGGCCATCCCCTTCGGCCTGGTCGGCGCGATGTGGGGCCACATCCTGATGGGCCTGGACCTGACCCTGATCAGCCTGTTCGGGGTGGTCGCCCTGACGGGCGTGGTGGTCAATGATTCACTGATCATGATCGATTTCATCAACCGTGCCCGGCGCACCGGCTTGTCGGCCCGCCAAGCGGTCGTCGAATCGGGCGCCCGACGTTTCCGGCCGATCATGCTGACCTCCCTGACCACCTTCGCCGGCCTGACCCCGCTGCTGCTGGAAAAAAGCCTGCAGGCCAAGTTCCTGATTCCCATGGCCACGAGCCTGGGCTTCGGCGTCGTGTTCGCGACCTTCATCACCCTGGTGCTGATCCCGGTGGGATATTCCCTGGTGACCGACTTCAAGGTCCGCCTCGGCATACGGGACGACTACGAGGAGGTAGAGCCCAACGAGGCCGCCTGAACCTGTTATTAACGGGGGGAAGCCTGCGGGACGGCGGGTATCCGGAGGAGTCCGGCGATTTGACAGGCCCTGCCAGGTGGTCTATGATCCTCATTATGAAATTCAGCGCTCGAAATATCGGAAAAACATCCGTTCTTGGAGGACCACCATGCGAAAACTCATTGGGATATTGATTCTGGCTTCCTTCATCGCCCCAAGCGCCCAGGCCGTTGTCGATCCGGACCCCGATGGTATCGGGATCTATTTCGACCTCAACGCCGATATCTACCAGACCGTGGTGGGGCCGAGTTCTCCTTTTGATGCCTACGTCATCCTGACCAATCCCACCTGGGCGGAAATCCTTGGCTACGAGTTCTCCCGTCACATTTCCGTTCCTCCCGGAATGGAGGGAATGGTCATATGGTTGGATAGGACATGGACCGGCTTCAACGAATTGCTTCCTGTTGAGCTCCCCGACCTTGGTGACAATGTCATGCTTGGAATGGTGGCCCCCCTTCCGACCTCGCCCGCGGTTGTCCTGGTCAGGTGGCAGTTCATGCTGCTGACTCCCATGGTGATGGATTTTTATCTGGGTCCCTCCAACGGTGAATTCGGAACCAACGGCCGGCTGGCCTATGAATCAGAAGCTGGTTGGGTGCCCATGTATGTTTCCTCGGGCGATCCCGGGTTGCTGGTTGCCACGGTCAACGGAACAGGTGTCGTACCGGCCACTTCGACCACCTTCGGTTCTTTGAAGGCTTTATTCCGCTGAAACCCGTTCCGTGTGATGGAATTGGACCAGACCGCCTTGATCCCTTCCCCCCGGCCAGGCCGGGGGATATTTTTTCGCTGGAAACCCGTTGCCTGCGCGTTTGGTGTTGGAACTCATTCCCCATGCGAACCACCAGGAGTACCTGACAATGACCGAATCGAACCTACCCGTTTCCCGGACCGTCTTGATCACGCTGGCTGTTTCCCTTCTGATTTTGTCCGCCGCCTTGGCGCAGGCTGATGTCCCTGCCGTGTCCGACACCCTGGCGGTCGACATTTTTCACGATGGTCCGCCCAACCTGACCGGTAATTGGATCCTCAACGTGAAGGCCAGCGACGACATGGCCGCCGTCATGCGGGAAGCGATGGGCAGCGGACAGGGCATGGGCGGCCGCAGCGGTGGCGGTGGAGGAGGCCGCGGTGGAGGC
>CBDURF010000081.1:0-14654 GCA_965369705.1 uncultured bacterium | reverse complement strand
CTTTACAGTCAGGCGTTGATCCTGCTGGGCCGGAAGGAAGCCCAGCCCACCCAGGCGGAACTGTCGTCCGACGCGGAAGAGGAGACCTGGCAATGATGGAAGTCCCCCGCCGGAACCCGAGTCCTGAAGAACTGAAGGACGAAGCCCTGACCGCCCTCGGTCGCGAGGCCTTCCTCCAGGAAGCCGGAGCCCTCGAGGCCATCGGTCTTGGGCTGGACGCGGACTTCGGCCGGGCCGTCCGGCGCCTCTTCGCCTGCACGGGTCGGGTCCTGGTGACGGGTCTGGGGAAATCGGGGATCGTGGCCCGGAAGGTGGCGGCCAGTCTCACCAGCACCGGGACGCCCAGCCATTTCATCCATCCGGTTGAGGCCACCCACGGCGATCTCGGCATCGTGCGGAACTCCGACATCCTCATCGCCATTTCCCGCAGCGGCAGGAACACGGAAGTGGTGACCTTGCTGGCCCGCTGCCAACAATTCGGGATGACCACCATCGCCATTACAGGCGGCCGGGATTCGGAGATCGCCGTTGCCAGTGACATCCTGTTGCACACCCCGATCGAGCGGGAAGCCTGTCCATTGAATCTTACCCCGACCACGAGCGCCGTGGCCGCCATGGCCATGGGGGACGCCCTGGTCGTGGCCCTGATCAAGCTGCGGGGTTTTCGGGCGGAAGATTTTGCCATGTTCCATCCCAGCGGGGTCCTCGGCCGCAGCCTGCTGGTCAAGGTATCGGAGCTGATGCATACTGGCGATGAACTGCCGGTCGTCTCGCATCGGCTGACCCTCAGGGAATCATTGCCTGAAATCGTGGGCAAACGTCTGGGGGGCACGTGCGTTGTCGACGACGAGGGTAAACTGGTGGGGCTTTGTGTGGACGGCGACATCAAGCGGGTGCTCCTGGAGCGTGAGAACGCCCTTGACCTGCTCATCACAAACGCCATGAACGATCGACCGACGACCATCAGCCCCGATATGTTGGCGATCAGCGCCCTGCGCATGATGGAGGAACGGAAACGTGGCCCCGTGACCCTGCTGCTGGCCACGGACGATGCCAATCGGCCCGTGGGACTGCTGCACATCCATGATGTCCTGAGAGCAGGGCTTCTGTGATTGTCCCGGCAGATCATTCCATCTGATCATTCATCAATTACCTTCCTTTTGGGAAGCATTCAACCCATTGTTGTGACACTAGTTGTGAACGTGGCACAACTTGTGCTTGACTCGACCCCCGACAACGGTCCAAAGTATGAGGCAGGCGACGACGCGAGCGGCGCGGCATCGCCCGTGGGGAAACAACCCGGGAGGGCCGGACCTATTGCCCGAGGGTGACATTGCTCTATGGAGAAAAGCCCGGCGGCGCTTTTACTGGTTGCTGGCGGTGATGACGGTTCAGCTAGCTGGTCGGATTCCCGTCGCTGTGGGCCGGCGGTTGTGCGCGGGCCTGGCCCGCCTGGCCCTTCGGGTGCGATCGGCGGACCGGCATGTGGCCGAGGCCAACCTGGCCCGCGCGTTTCCCGAACTTGACGAACAGGGACGCCGGCGTCTCCTGAGGGAGTCGGCCGAGGCCCTGGGATTCAATCTGTTCGACACCCTGGTCGCCGACCGGCTCCTGGAAAATGGTGATGTCGTGGTCGAAGAACCCGGTCCCGTGGCTGGAAAGCCGCTGGTTGGGGATGTGCTGGCCGACCTGGCCGCGCCTGGACGGGGCGTGTTTATTCTGACCGGCCATCTGGGCTGCTGGGAACTGCTTGGCGCCTGGCTGGCCCGCCAGCTCCGGGCGCGCGGTCTGGACGGGCTGGGGGTCGTCACGGGCACGGTTCGCAATCCACCCGTGGACAGGCTTCTGCAGGAACGCCGACTCAAGCTGGGCATGACGGTCCTGCCACGGCAGGACGGCGCCAGACCCTTGTTGCGCTACCTCAGGTCCGGAGGAATCGTAGCGGTGCTGCAGGATCAGAATACGAGGGTGCAGAATCTGGATGTCCCGTTTTTCGGGGAACCCGCGCCCACACCCGCGGGTCTGGCGCGTCTGGCCCTGCGTTTCCGGATTCCCGTGTTGCCGGTGTCCATCGCCCGGGATCGCCGACGGAACCGTCATCTGGTTCTCCACCGGCCGCCTTTGGTGTTCAAGGAAGAGGGGTCTACTGACGAACATGTGAAGGACTTCTTGACTCTCTGCAACGCCCAGTTGGAATACTTTATTCAGCGGAACCCAGCCGAATGGGTGTGGTTCCACCATCGGTGGAAGTCATGATCGCGAATCATCCTCAAAGCCCAGGCCGGCACTGAAAGGGATATCTGTCGTGGAGCGCGTTTGGAAACCATGAAATTTTTTCCGCTGATATCCTTCCCGACTCGGCGCAACACCCGGTTGGTCGTATTCGGTACTTTCCTGGCGATGGTCCTCGGCTGCGGGAGCTCCGAGGAACCGACCCGGACTGCTGCGCCCGGCGCCAAGCCGGGACGGGTCCCCGAACAGCAGTTCTTCGGCTACCGGCTGATCGAATCCGAGGCCGGGGTCCGGCAGTGGGTGCTGCAGAGCGAAAAGATGCTGAAGTTCAGCGGGGAAAAGAATGTCCACCTGGTCACCCTCCACATGGATTTCTTCAAGGACGGTGAACATTTCTCGGTCCTGACTTCCGACAGCGGTCTGGCCAATCTCAACACAAAGGATATCAATGCCTGGGGAAACGTCGTCGTCGTGACCGATGACGGTCGGCAACTGGAAACCGAGGAACTCTATTTCAACAACGAGACCCAGCTGATCCACAACGATGTCTTCAACCGCTTCACCCGGGACGGCGACGTTCTGACGGGAATCGGACTGGAGGCCACGCCGGATCTGGAGTACATTGAGATCAAGCAGGAAGTGGAGGTCGAAGTTGAAGATGAGGCAAACGGGGAAAGCGGGTCCCGGTGACCGCTAGCACGACCTCAGCCACTCTCAGGACCACGGGGCTGCGCAAGGTCTATCGCGGCCGGGCCGTTGTCGATCAAGTCGATCTCGAACTGAAACAGGGTGAAATCGTGGGTCTGCTCGGTCCCAACGGGGCCGGCAAGACCACATCGTTCTACATGATCGTGGGCTTCCTCACCCCGGACGGCGGCAAGGTTCATATCAACGATCGCGACATTTCACGGCTGCCCATGTACAAGCGGGCCCGCCTGGGCATCGGCTACCTTCCCCAGGAATCTTCGATTTTCCGGCAACTGACGGTCGAGGACAATGTCATGGCCGTGTTGCAGAGCCTCAAGATGAGCCGGGCCGACCGGAAGCGGCGCCGGGACGAACTCCTGGACATGATGGGCGTCAGCCATATCCGCAAGAATCGGGGCTATGAACTTTCGGGCGGTGAGCGGCGGCGGGTGGAGATCGCCCGGGCGTTGGTGACCGAGCCCAAGTTCATGCTCCTGGACGAACCCTTCGCGGGTATCGATCCCATTGCCGTGGCTGACCTGCAGACGGTGGTGACCCAACTGCGCGAAGAGGGGCTGGGTATTCTCATCACGGACCACAATGTCCGCGAGACCCTCAACATCACCGACCGGGCGTATATTCTGTTCGAAGGCAGGATAGAGATGTCCGGCACCTCCCAGGAGATCGTGTCCTCGCAGAAGGCACGGCAAATCTACCTGGGCGAAAAATTTCGATTGTAACCGGTTTTTAGCCGCCGGGGAGGGAACCCCGGCCTTGGCGAGTTCAAAGGAAGGCACAGACATCATGGGTCCCCACATAGGTTTACGTCAGACCATGCAGCTACGTCAGCAGCTGGTCATGACCCAGCGGCTCCAGCAGGCCCTGAAGCTCCTGCAGGTTCCCACCCTGGAACTCGAACAGATCCTCCGGCACGAACTGCAGGGCAATCCCCTGCTCGAGGAGATCGAGCCCGAAGAGGAACTCGAGGAGGAGATCCGCCGCGATGATGAAAACACCGCGGTGGACGAGAAGGTCCGGGAAAAGGAACAGGACCCCCAGGACGAGGATCGCGATTGGGGCGATAGCTGGGACGAGGGTTTCCGGAGCCTTGCCAACGAACGGGGTTATGACGAGGAAGACGAATTCGAAAGGCCGCAGAAATACATTCCTTCGGGCCAAGAGGATCTCACCGCGCAGTTGCAGTTGTCGGCGCCCGAGGGTATCGAGCGGATGATCGGCGAGTACATCATCGGCTGCCTGAACGAGGATGGGCTGCTGGACTGCCCCCTGTCCGAGATCGCCGCCTATTACGAAGTCACCGAAGAGGAAGTGGAAGCGGTCCTGAAGATCGTTCAGGGTTTCGATCCGTCCGGAGTCGCGGCGCGCGATCTGCAGGAATGCCTCCTGCTGCAGTTGGAAGCGCGCGGGCAGACGGATTCGGAAGAGGCCCATATCATCAGCCATCATTTCGATGCGCTCAAGAACCGCAAGTTCGGGGATATCGCCCGGGAGATGAAGATCACTCCCAAGGAAGTCCAGACGATCGCCCAGCGTATCGGGGAATTGGATCCACGCCCCGGCCTGTCGGTGAACTCCGAAGGCGCCCGGGTCATCGTCCCCGACCTGGAAGTGGTCAAAGTGGACGAGGAGGGGGACGAATACGCCGTCTATCTCAACGACTCCAACCTGCCACGGCTGCGGGTCAGCCAGGCCTACGAGAATTCGGCCAAGGGCAACGAGGACGCGATCAAGTTCATCGACGAAAAGAAGCGCCACGCCGAATGGGTCATCAAGACCATCGAGCAGCGCCGCCGGACCATGATCAGGGTCATGGAAGCCATCGTTGCCGAACAGAAGGAGTTCTTCGAGAAGGGCGCCATCGCCCTGCGGCCCTTGACCCTGCAGCAGGTGGCCTCGACCATCGGCATGCACGAATCGACCGTGTCCCGGGTCACCCGGCAGAAGTACGTGCAGACCCCGCGCGGAATCTTTTCCTTGAAATACTTCTTCAGCGCCGGCCTGGATTCGCACGACGGGACCGAGGTGGCCTCCAAGGCGGTCAAGATCATGATCCGGGAGATCATCGATAACGAGAATTCGTCCAGGCCGCTGTCGGATAAGAAAATCGTGGATATGTTGCATGAGAAGGGACTGAAGATCGCCCGACGAACCGTGGCCAAATACCGGGAACAGATGGGAATTCTCAGCGCCAGGATGCGCAAGCAATTCTGATCCGACCCGGGGCCCGCCCCAGAACCGATATGAAGGAGGACGCCATGCAGTTGGAAATCAATGCCAGGCATTTCACCATGGGAGACGATCAGCGGGAATTGATCGAAGCCGCCGTGGAGAAGCTGGTCAAGTTCAGCCCCCGGCCCGTGCAGTCCCTCAAGATGACCGTTACGCACGAAGCCGGGCGTTTTTCCGCCGATTCCGTTTTGCACCTGAAAAGCACCGAATTCCGGGCCAAGGGCGACGGAATGGAGCCCGAATACGCCGTCAATGAAATGATGGAGAATCTCCGCAAGCAACTGGCCAAATTCAAGGGGAAGATCAGCGGGAAGCAGAAGGGTGAGGAGGGGGGACTCGGACGGGCCATGTTCGCCGGAGAAGCCCTGCCCGAATCCGAAGACGGGGCACCCGAGGGTTTTGTCCTGATGAATATCGATCTCGCAAGCGCCCGTGAGAAATTCGAGGCGGGGGACCTGCCTTTCCTGGTTTTTCGGAATGTCGGCAATGAAAGGCTGGGCGTGATCTACCGCAGGGCCAACGGTGAGCTGGGACATATGGAGTCCGAAAACGACTGAGCGGCCCGGCCGCCCGGCATCAGGGGAATTCGATGAACAGGGTCACGATTCAGGATCTCTACGAGGAACTCAAGGAACCGCTCCTGCTCGACGTTCTTTCCGACCTTCCGGCCGAACCCATCATGATTCACGCTCCGGATGTTCACCGTCCGGGCATGGCCCTGATGGGGTTCGCGGAAAATTTCCTGCCTCGCCGGATCCAGGTGTTCGGTGAATCGGAAACGGCCTTCCTGTCCACCCTGGATGAGGCAGGACAGAGGGCGGCGGTCGAGAGAGTCCTGAGCCTGGAGCCCCCCGTCATCTTCGTCGCCATGGATCAGGCGGTTCCACGCCCCATCATGGATCTGATCCGGGAGCGGAAATTCCCCCTGATCCGGACCGCCCTGACCGCGGTGGAATTCATCTCCGAACTCTCCCATCGCCTGGAAAAGGCCTTTTCTCCCCGGACGGAGATTCACGGCACCCTGGTGGACGTCTACGGTGTGGGCCTGCTGTTCACCGGTCGCAGCGGGATCGGCAAGAGTGAATGCGCCCTGGATCTCATCGAGCGGGGTCACCGCCTGGTGGCCGACGACATCGTCGAGATCACCCGCACGACCGAGGACGTCCTGATCGGCCGGTACCGGGAAGTGCTGCGACACCATCTGGAAATCCGCGGAATCGGTGTTATCGACGTGCAGGCCATCTTCGGGATCAGGTCCATCCGTATGCAGAAGCGGATCGAGGTGGAAGTGCAGCTTCAGGAATGGGACGATTCGATCGACTACGAACGGGTGGGCATGGAAAACCGCTTCACCGAAATCCTCGGGGTAAATATTCCGCAGGTGGCCGTCCCCTTGTATCCGGGCAAGAACATCACGGTGATCAGCGAGGTCATCGCCCTCAATTTCATGCTGAAAGTCTACGGGTACGACGCCGCCCAGGTCCTCAACGACCGCATCCTGGAAACCATGCGCTCGAGCAAGCGCCTGCGCGACTACCTGGATCAGGATCGGGAATGAGCAGGGAAGGGACGGTATCCGGATGATCAAGGCCCTGGTGATCACCCACGGGAACATCGGCCGGGAACTTGTCCTGGTCACCGAAATGATCCTCGGGCCTGTTCCGGGACTGACCGCCATGTCCAACAGCGGTAAGGCAGCCGTCGACATCACCGCCCAGATCAAGGCCTGGCTGGCCGAGGCTCCCGCCGGTGACGATGCGGACCCGGCCGAAACGGACCGGAAGCTGATCCTGCTAGACGACTACGGCGGCAGTTGCGCGACGAGCGCTCAGCTGGCCTGCGGCCGGGATCCCGACACCGCCATCATCAGCGGGGTCAACCTGGCGATGCTGTTGGGGTTCGTGACCTGGCGGGATTCCGGTGATTTCGAGGAATTGGTCGCCAAGGTCGTTCAGAAGGGTCGGGAGGCCATCATCCTGGTTGGAGGCCGCTGATGCCGGTGGTTCTGGCCCGCATCGACGACCGCCTCATTCATGGCCAGGTGACCGTCGGGTGGAGTGAACAACTGCGTCCCGACCGGATTCTGCTGGCCAACAATGCCATAGCGGCTGATTCCTGGCAGACGAGGGTCTACTCCAGCACAGTGCCCCCGAACATTGAGGTCTCCATCCTGCCCGTGTCCAAGGCCGCAGCCAGGCTGGCCGATCATGAACACCTCGCCGAACGGGTTTTGCTGATGACGGGGTCTCCCGAGGAGATGGCTGAATTGGTGAGGATCGGCGTTCCGGTCAGCGAGATCAACGTGGGCGGCCTGCACTTCGGCGCCGGCAAACGGGAAATGCTGCCCTTCCTCTACGTGGACCGCCAGGATTTGAAAGCCTTCTCGCGCCTGCTGGAAATGGAAATGACCCTGTCGGCCCAGCAGGTGCCCGGCGGTCGGGAGTATCTGCTCGATGAGGCCCAGATCCAGGAGATGGGGGAGAAGTTCTAATGGCCCCCTGGGTCCCCCTGGCCCTGGTGTCCGATCCCACCTGGTCCTCCCTGCTCGTCCTGGGACTTCTGGCCGGGATTCTGGCCCTCGACGATACCGCCTTGGCCCAGACCTGGTTCGGCCAGCCCCTGCCGGCGGCCGTCCTGACGGGATACCTGTGCGGCGACCCCCTGACCGGGTTGGCCGTGGGGCTGCCCCTGCAACTCGTCCTGGCCGGAAATCTGCCTGTCGGCCAGACGTTCACCGGTGATCACACCAGCGCGGCGGTTGCCGCCGTGGCCGGAACGCTGCTGGGCGGCCGGCCGCTGCCACCTGTCCTGGCCGGTGATCCGGCAGGAACCTGGCAGCTGCTGGGGTGGGTCATTCTGGGGGCGGGCCTGTTGAGTCTGCTGGGTCATATTCTCATTCAGGCTGAACGCCGACTCCATGGGATGTGGATGCTGAAGGGTCTCCACAGCCTCCGCGACGGCCGGCTGGGCAGGATCGAGCAGCTGCATCTCCGTTGTCTGCTGACCACCTTCCTGCGCGGCTTCGGCTCCGGGATCCTGTTCGTCCTGCTCATGCTCAGAGTATGGATACCTCTTTTCGCCCAACTTCCCCAGGTGCTCCAGGCGGCGCTCGGGACGTTGCCGCTGCTGCTGCCCGGGTTGGGGGTCGGGACCATGATCGACCGGTACGGTTTGAAATCCAGCTGGCCCTGGGTGGCCCTGGGCATGGTCTGCACCTTCCTGGTGGCCCGCTATGTCGTCTGAGGAGACGCCGTGAAACTGTATGTGAGTTATTCGGTAACGGAAGTGATTTCATGGATCTGATCCGCCCGGCCAATCCCCGTACCGCTCGGCTGTCTCCGCGGTTGCGATGGTCCCTGTTCCTGCGCTCCCTGACCTTGCAGGCTTCCTGGAATCAGCAGCGCATGCAGAACCTGGGCCTGCTGTGGACCGTCCTGCCCTGGTTGCGCCGGAACCGGGGTGACCTGAACCGGGATCGGGTCTTCTGCCGACGGTACTACGGCTTTTTCAATACAAACCCCTATCTGGCCAATTTTCTCATCGGTGGACTGGTACGCCTGGAAGACGATCGGGACGCCGGGCGGGAGGTCCTGCCGGGAGTGATCGGCACCTTCCGGGATTCGGTGGGGCGGGCTCTGGCCTCGCTGGGCGATCAGCTGTTCTGGCTGGGTTTGCGGCCGACCCTGGTCATGGCGATCTGTCTTGTCGGCCTGCTGGGCCACATCTCTTCCGTGCTGGCGGTGATCGCCATTTTCGCGGTGGGCCAATTTTTTCTGCGCTGGATGGCGCTGCGCAAGGGGTACGACCTGGGGATGGACATCGTCGACCTGCTCATCGACCCGCGGTGGCACATGTGGATCGCCAGGACGAAGCGTGCGGGCATGGTTCTGACGGGAATGGTGGCCGGGTTGTATCTCGCCCAGGTCACCGAAGCGGGGGTGGTGGCGGACCGGGGCCTGTTGTGGATCGGAACGGGGCTGGGCATGGGCCTGCCCGTGGTTCTGCGCAAGCGCCTGCCGGGGGAACTCCTGATCCTGGCGGCCCTCGTCCTGGCGTTGCTTCTGACTTTTGCCATTTGACCCGTGGAGAGTTAAATTATGGCCCTGACAATCTTTCTCGATAATTCCAAGGGATTCCACCATTGAAGACTGTGACCGCGACCGTATCCGATCCGGTAGGTTTCCATCTGCGTGCCGCCGGGCGGATCGTCAAACTGACCAAAACCTTCGAGTCCGAAGTCACTATCCGTTATAACGGACGAATCGCCAACGCCAAGAGCATCATGGGGCTGGCGAGCCTGGCTGCGGAATTCGGCACCGAAATCGTCATCGAGGCCGCCGGTCTCGACGAAGAGGCCGCACTCAAACAGCTCGTCCAGTTGATCGAGGTCGACTTGGCGATTACCGAGGACTCCACCTAGATCATGGAATCCTTTCCGGGCATCGCCGCCTCCCCAGGGTACGCCGCAGGTCCGGTGCACGCCATCCGGCAGATGGCCATCGTGCCGGTGCGCCGGTCCCTGGCCCTGGACGAGGTTCCCGCCGAGATCCAGCGTTTCGGTGGCGCTGTCGCAAAGAGCCGGGAGGGTCTGCAGGAACTGATCGCCCGGCTGTCAAGCGAACTCGGACCGGAAGGCAGTGAGATCCTGTCCAGCCAGTTGTTGATCCTGGAAGACGAGATGGTGTGGGACGCCACCCTGGAGGTCATCCGCCTCGAGAGGATCAACGCCGAAGCGGCCTTCGCCCGTACCGTGGGCAAGCTCGCCGCCCGCTTCCTGGAAATCGAGGTTGAGACCTTTCGCGAACGGGTCAACGACCTGCGGGACGTCGAGCAACGTGTTCTACGGAGCTTCAACGATGTTGATCCCCAGCACCTGGTTCCGCCCGAAGTTCCCTCCATCATCGCCGCCCACAACCTGGTTCCCAGCGACACGGCGTTCCTGGGCCGCAACAACGTGTTGGGTTTCGCAATGGACGAGGGGGGAAACACCAGCCACGTGGCCATTCTGGCCCGGTCGATCGGCGTGCCCGCGGTGGTCGGCCTCAAGGGCCGGGCCGTGGATCTGAAGCCGGGACAGCAGGTGGCGGTCGACGGAACGGACGGCGTCATCGTAACGGATCCCGACGAGCAGACCCTGGAAAAATTCAGGATGCTTACGCGTCAGCAGGTCGTGGTCAACCGGAAGCTGGAACACCTGAAGGATCTGGAAGCCGTCACGCCCGACGGGCACCGGGTCCGGATGATGGCCAACATCGAACTGCCGGTCGAGGTCGAGGAGGCCCTGGCCCGGGGCGCCGAGGGCATCGGACTGCTGCGCACCGAATACCTGTTCTTCCAGCATCAAACCATTCCCACGGAGGACGACCAGGTCCGGGTCTATTCGGAAATCGTGCGTCGCATGGACGGCCGGCCGGTGGTCTTCCGTACCTTGGACGTGGGTGGCGACAAGGTCTCGGACTATCTGGGCGCGAAACGGGAGTACAATCCCTTTCTGGGCTGGCGCGGCATCCGATATTCACTGGCGAACCGGCTGCTGTTCAAGACGCAGATCAAGGCCATTCACCGAGCCGCCGCCGCCGGTAGGGTCAAGTTGATGTTCCCCATGGTCACCGGGGTGCAGGAGCTGCGCGAGGCGCGCCAGGTGGTGGCCGAGGCGATTGCCGAGTTGGAGGCCGGAGATGTCACGTACGACCCTGATCTGCCGCTGGGCATCATGATCGAAACCCCTTCGGCCGTGCTGGCGGCCGATACCCTGGCCGCCGAGTGCGATTTCTTCAGCATTGGGACCAACGATCTCATCCAGTACACCCTGGCCATGGACCGGGGCAACAGCCGGGTCAGCTATCTCTATCGGCCGCTCCATCCGGCCATCCTGCGCAGCATCCGCATGACCGTGGAGGCAGCCCACCGGGCGGGCATTCCGGTCGGGCTTTGTGGGGAGATGGGTTCGGAAACCCGTCTGGCCGAGGTGCTGCTGGGACTCGGCCTCGACGAGATCAGTCTCCACTCGGCCGCCCTGCCGAAGATCAAGCAGGTCATCAGGTGGACTGCATATGATGAGGCCCGGCGGGTCGCCGATCACCTGATGTCCCTGGCCACCCCCGACGAGGCGGATAGCTGGCTTGCGGAATACATCGCCGAACGAAAACGCCAGCGGGGAAACGGAGGAGACCGATGATGAACAGCGGGCCTGAACCCGGCACTCGACGGATGTTCTCCCTGGTCCATGCGCTCGGCGACCAGCTCCTGGAAAGCGCCCATCTGGACGGCCTGGCCGAAGTTCGCCCTCCCGACGCCGGTCCAGGGCGGGTCATTCTGTGCGGGATGGGCGGGTCGGCCATCGCCGGCGATCTGATCCAACCCCTGCTGGCGCACGGGCGGGTTCACCTGGCCGTTTGGCGGGATTACGGTCTGCCCCATTGGGCCGGTCCCGGAGATCTCATTCTCTGCTGCAGTTATTCGGGAGATACCGAGGAAACCCTTGCCGGCGCCCACGAGGCCGGCAAGCGAGGTTGCGCCCGATTGGCCGTCACTTCGGGGGGCAGCCTCGCCGCGTTGGCCTCCGCCGAGGGGTTTCCCGCGGTGATCCTGCCCGGCGGACTACCTCCGCGCGCCTCCCTGGGCCTGGGCCTGGGAGCGGTGGTACGCAGCCTGGGCCGCCTGGGTCTGGTGGCGGATGCGGACACCACCCTTGCCAGGGCCGCGGCGACCCTGAACGCCTATCGTGCAGCCAGGTTGTCCCCCGTGGTGGCGGACGGCAACGACATGAAATCCATCCAGGCTGATCCGGAAGGGAATCCGCCGGCCGCCGAACTCGCGGCGACCCTGGTGGGCAAGGTGCCGGTCATCTACACCGCCGGAGCCGAGGCCCACGCCGCCGGCTTGCGGCTCAAGGCCCAACTGAACGAGAACAGCAAGGTGCCCGCCTGTCTGGCGGCATTTCCGGAACTGAACCACAACGACCTGGTCGGCTGGAGCCTGGACCCCGCCGACCGGGGGCGATTCGTCCTTCTCATCCTGCGGGGAATGAGTGACAATGAGCGCATCGACCGCCGGGTGGAATTGACCCGGCAACTTCTGGCTGACGAGTTCCCGGACATCCATGAAATCAAATCCTCCGCTCCGGGGGCCTTGGACCGCACCTTGTCGCTGGTCCAATACGGAGATTACTTGTCCTGTCATCTGGCCCGGTTGAATCGGGTCGACCCGTTACCGGTCGATCGCATCGTCAGGCTGAAGGAAGCCCTGGGGGAACCCCAGTAAACCGATCCGGCCGGGGTTCTGCGGTTGGCCGGTCCACAGGAGTGAGCATGAAGGCCGTCATACCCGCGGCCGGGATCGGCACCCGGCTTCGCCCCCACACCCTCAACAAGCCCAAGTCCTTGCTCCACGTGGCCGGCAAGCCTATCCTGGCCCATATCATGGACGATCTGACCGAGGCGGGCATCGAGGGCTTCGTGCTGATCGTCGGTTATCACGGGGATGAGGTCCGCCGGTGGTTCACCCGCGAACGCCCGGACCTGGATATCACCTTCGTCGAGCAGACCGAGCGACTCGGACTCGGACACGCCATCTGGACCGCCCGCGGGGCCCTGGGGGACGAAGCCTTCTTCTGCATTCTCGGCGATACGATCCTCAAGGCGGATTATTCCGCACTTCTGGCCTCGCCCAACAGCATGATCGCCGTGCGCGAGGTGGAGGATCCCCGGCGGTTCGGCGTCGTGGAGATGGACGGCGAGAACGTCAAGCGGTTCGTCGAAAAGCCCGAAGTGCCGCCCAGCAATCTGGCCATCGTGGGAGCCTATCTGTTCCGGGACGCAGGGGCCCTGTGGCGGGCGCTCGACCGGATCGTCGCGCAGGACATCCGGACCCGGGGCGAGTACCAATTGACCGACGCTTTGCAGATGATGGTTGAGGAGGGGGTTCCCTTCAATACCGTTCCGGTGACCGACTGGTACGATTGTGGCAAGAAGGAAACCTGGCTCGAGACGAACCGCATCCTGTTGGAGAGATACGGGGGTCAAGGAACTGCCGCGGGCATCGTCAATCCCTGCAGCGTTGCTTCGGACGCGGTCATCACCGGGTCGACCATCGGTCCCAACGTTTCAGTCGGGCCGGGGGTGGTCATCGAGAACTGTGAACTCCGCGACTGTGTTATCGGGGCGGGAAGTCGTCTGGTGCAATGCAGGCTTGACCGGAGCCTGGTCGGAGACCAGTGTTTCCTGTCCGGAGTGACGGGAGAAATCAACGTGGGGGATTTCAGTGAAATCACCGCCGGAACAAGTTGAATAATGAAACAATGTCGGTTAGCCCGGGACAACCGGGCCCGAATTTTTGGGAAGGAAGCGACATGAGCAAAAGGTTTCTGTTCACCAGCGAATCAGTGACCGAAGGGCATCCAGATAAGGTGGCCGACCAGATCTCCGACGCCGTGGTGGACGCCATCATGGCCAAGGACCCGGAAGGAAGGGTGGCCTGTGAAACCATGGTCACCACGGGCATGGCCTGCCTGGGCGGGGAAATTACCACGCGGACCTATATCGATATTCCCACGCTGGTTCGCAAAACCATCCGGGACATCGGTTATACCTCCGCGGACTACGGTTTCGACGCCGACACCTGTGCGGTTCTGACCACGCTGGATGAACAGTCGCCCGACATCGCGATGGGCGTCAACCCCGGCGGTGCCGGCGACCAGGGCCTGATGTTCGGTTACGCCTGCAGGGAAACCGACGTGCTGATGCCCCTGCCCCTGACCGTGGCCCATCGGATGGCGCAGCAGCTTGCTCTGGTGCGTAAGGACGGCACCCTGCCCTGGGTGCGACCCGACGGCAAGACGCAGGTGACCTGTCTCTACGAGGACCACAAGCCCGTCGCCATTGACACGGTGGTCGTTTCCACCCAGCACGACGAGGGCATATCCCTTGAGGACCTGCGGGACGCCATCGACCAGCACGTCATCCGGCCTGTCCTCAAGAGGTTCGATG
Organism: uncultured bacterium; assembly: GCA_965369705.1. Classification (GTDB taxonomy): domain Bacteria; phylum Krumholzibacteriota; class Krumholzibacteriia; order LZORAL124-64-63; family LZORAL124-64-63; genus JAGLCY01. Next base: position 498 of record CBDURF010000081.1, on the reverse strand, counting down.
TGAACTACGACGGCTACAAGACCCACATCAATCCCACGGGCCGTTTCGTGGTGGGCGGGCCCCTCGGTGATTGCGGCCTGACCGGACGAAAGATCATCGTGGATACCTACGGCGGCAGTGCCTGCCATGGCGGCGGCGCCTTCAGCGGCAAGGATTCCACCAAGGTTGACCGTTCCGGCGCCTACGCCACGCGGCATCTGGCCCGCAATATCGTGGCGGCCGGTCTCGCGGATCGCTGCCAGGTGCAGGTGGCCTACGCCATCGGCGTGGCGGAGCCCGTTTCGATCAATGTCGATTGTTACGGCACCGGACAGGTGCCGGACGAGAAGATCACCGCGGCGGTCCGCAAGGTGGCGGATATGACTCCCCAGGGTATTATCGCCCGGCTCAAACTTCGCGAGCCGGTTTTCCTGAAGACCGCGGCCTATGGCCACTTCGGCCGGGACGATGTCCAGTTCACCTGGGAACAGGAAGATCTGGTAGACGACCTGAAGGCGG